>JBBRUM010000161.1:0-7986 GCA_038247815.1 Tepidisphaerales bacterium
AGGTAATGCCCCAGCGCATCCGTCGCCACCAGCGGCCGCAAATAGAACACCACCGGCTCGACGAGCGGCGCGGTCTGCCACATTGCAGTTGTGACAACGAACGGAATTGCCAGCACACTGCCTGAGAGGATTCCCGCGTTGGCCATTCGCCACGACCCGCCCATGTTCGGACGGAGCCCCTGGTTCTCCCGGCGAAAAAGAACAGCCGCCGCGAGCACGGCCATCATCGCAGGAATGACCACAGCCGTTGGCTTGGTCAGCAGTGACACGAGCAGCAGCGCCAATGACCCCACCATCGCCGCCCGTCCCCGTCCCGTCACCGCCCGCACGAACAGCACCAGCGACCAAACCATCAGCGCCGTCCACATTACGTCTTTGAGTCCGCTGGCCCACGCGACCGACTCCACCTGCATCGGATGCAACGCAAACAACACCGCCCCCGCCCCCCCGGCGATCGCGCCCTCGTCCCCTCCGGCAAGCTTGGCCCCCCCTATCCCACCCGCCCGCTCGCTAACCATTCGAATGAGAAAGAACACCCCGAGCGTCCCAGCGAGGTGAACCACGAACGACACTACCTTGAAGTAAACCGGCTCAAGCCTCCCCCCCGAGCCTCCGCCACCGTCCGCATCCCACGCCAGCAGCGACACCACGTACCAAACCGTGTGCGTTACTGGGGTGTACAGATTCTGAAACACCCCCTTCCCGTCCACCGCATCGGTCCATTTGTCCGCCAACCCGCCCTTGCCCCAGACCGCCGGAGGTGCCAGCGCGGCGTTCCGCTGAATCCACACGTCATCGTCCCAAGTCGTGAATTGACCGGCAAATAGACCCCAGTAGGCCCCGATCGTCACCATCAGCAACGCCAACATTCCATAAAAGAATCCCCTCGCCGACCTTCCCACCTCGATCGGCACCCCGGCGCTGGTCTGACTGTCGTGCTCCACAGTCGGGATACTACCGCCGTCACCGCCGTCTCACACCCCCTCTCATGAACCCCTCCGACTCCCGGCAGTGATATATGTGTCCACCACGTCAAATGAACTGAAACGCTCAGCCAAACCCTCGTCCACCGCCGGCCGCGTCCTACGGTTCCAGCCATGGGTACTTCCTCCCTCACTCACCGGGCCAAACTTCGAAACGCGACGCACTCCCAACCCGCCCGCGGCAGTCGCGACCTGATTCGCCGCCTTCGATCGGCTGACGCCGAAACCATCCTCTCGCTCTTCACCGACCGCCAGTACGTCAAACCCCGTGAGTCGGTCGCCGAGCTGCTCGCCCATGCCGACATTGCACTGGGCATTTGTCCGGTCGTCGGGAAGCGGGCGGTCCAGTGGCTTGACCTTGACCCCTCCGCCGCCATCGGGCGTCTGCGCCGCACCGAGCTCACACAGCTCGCCCGCTGCCTGCACCGGTTCCTCCGGCACACCGCCCCGATCGGTGGCAGCTGCTCAACATAGGGAAACCGTCCCCGCCGACGTGACCCGTGTTATCGGTCCCGCCCCTGAATCGCTCCCAACCTACCATTGCCTCCCGCAGTCACGAAATCCGCACCGGAAGGGTGCTGACCCCGCCCGGCCTTGCCGATATCCCCTCTGTCCGGTCTCTCGACAAGCCCGGCAGGCGGGTCGTCCTACGCCATCGACGCGACTCCCTCCGTTCTCAACGGTTCGAAGTCACCGTCCGATAAGTCCGGAGCGCCGAATCATACTGCACCCTCGGGAGAATCGCCCATGAAACCCCTCTCGCCCCTATGTTGCCAGCGCAAAGCGTGGGACGTCCTCTCCGTGCAGGTCCCCACCGTTGAAACCCCCGAATCCCTCATCCGCGCAGCCGTCGCCGTCTCCCTCCATCAGTACCCCCTGGGCGACGCCGACCTCGCCGTCGAAACACTCCGATCAATGGGCACCGAGATCCGCAACCGCGTCCGCGGAACCCAGCCCCAAGCCCTCGTCGCCCATCTCCACGACTACCTCTTCGAGGAACTCGGCTTCCGAGGGGCCGACGACGATTACTACCACGCGGGCAACTCGTACCTCCCCGACGTCCTCCGTCGCCGCCGCGGATTGCCCATCCTGCTCTCGCTCGTCTACGTCACAACTGCTCGGTTCGCCGGGCTTAACGCGTGGGGCGTAGGCATGCCCGGCCACTTCATCGCAGCCGTGGAGTGCAACGGTCAACGCCTCCTCGTCGACCCCTTCGCCGGTGGCCGCCTGCTCACCGAAGACGACGCCGCCACCAAGCTCCGCGAGCTTTACGGCCCCGAGACCGAGTTCTCCTCGGAACACCTCGAGCCCGTCTCCCACCGCATGTGGCTTACCCGGATGATGCAAAACCTACTACGCACCTTCGGCAGCGCCGGCCAGTTCGCCGACGTCGGCGCAATGCTCGAGATGGAAATGCTCCTCTGGCCCCGCCAAGACCACCTCCAACGCGACCTCGCCCTCGTCCTGGCCCGGTTGGGCATGTCCAAGCCCGCGTGCGAGTGGCTGAACAACTACCTCCTGAACAACCCAGACGACCCCCAAAAGTCCGACCTCGAGCAACTTCTGACTGCCCTGAAAAATTAACCCCATCCACACGGCGGCGCTCCGTAGCCTTGCAGGGTGTGCCGAGATACACCATCCCTACGCCCTGCCCACTTCCGACCCCCATGCACCCCCCGGGGCTCCCTCCGGGCTCTCTTCGGGCTCTCTTCGGGCTCTCTTCGGGCTCTCTCCGGGCTCTCTTCGGGCTCTCTACGCCCCCCCACCCGCCAGCGGCTTCCTCGTGTTTGCACCGAGGCCCTTGCGTCGCGCCGTACCGAGCCCCCCTTGCCTCCCGGCCTTCCGCCCCCATGATACTCGCATGCCCCGGCGCGACCTCTCCGACTTCTCCGACGCCGAGCTGCTCGCTCTCCGCCTCTGCGACCTGCGTCTCTCCCTTCGCCCCCTGCGCCCGGCCATCACGCAGCTCTACGCCGAGCTCCGCGCCCAGCGACTCCACTTCCGTCCGCACGTTTGGCTGTCGCACGGATTTTTCGCCGACGACAGTCTCCGGGGGTTCGCCGTGCCCTTCTACCTCGCGCACCCGCGCCTCGCCGCCCTCGAACGCCGCATGATGCTCGATGTCGAAGCCTCCACACACGACTGGTGCCTGCGCATCCTCCGCCACGAAGCCGGCCACGCCATCGACAACGCCACCCGCTTACATCGACGCCCCGGTTACCGCATGCTCTTCGGCGAGTTCTCCAAAGCCTACCCCGATACCTACCGCCCCGACGTCGGATCCCGCAACCACGTCTTGCACCTCGACTGCTGGTACGCCCAGTCCCACCCAGCCGAGGACTTCGCCGAAACCTTCGCCGTCTGGCTATCCCCCACCTCCGACTGGCGCCGCACCTACGACGGCTGGCCCGCGCTCTCCAAGCTCCACTGGGTCGACGCCGCCATGCACGACCTCTCCCGCCGGCCCATCCCCACGCCCACCCCCCGCGAACACAAACCGCTGCACTCGCTGACCCTCACCCTCGCCGAACACTACGCCCAGCGCATCGCCACCTACCAAAACGACTTCCCAGTCATCCCGCGCCGAGACATCAATCGCCTTTTCGTCTCGACAGGTCGAAGAACCCTGGCAGCACCGCTGCTGGCGCGCCTCAAGCCGCAACTGCGACTGAACGTAAACCGCTGGACCGGCCTGCCGCAACTCACGCTGGAGAAGACTCTTGCCGATCTAATGGGTGAATGTCGCGCTCGCAATCTGCGATTATCTCGCCCGCCGGAACAAACGAAGCAAGACCTCGTCGCGCTCCTGACCGCCCACTCCCAAACCTTCCTCGCCGACGCCAGACACCCCATCCCACTCTAAAGTTGTTCATGGAGGATCCCCTCGCCCAACCTCCGCCCACCCCACACACCGCGCCGGTATCCTCCCCGGCCGGCAAGGGCAAATCGGCTTCCAAACTCAGCCGCCGAGCCCGCACCACCTACCGCGTTCTCGTCCTCCTCCACGACCACCTCCTCCCCCCCGCTCCCACGCCCGCCGCAACTCCCGAACTCGCCCCCATCGACGCCGCCCTCCTCCCCTACCAAGCCGAGCTCGACGTCCTCACCACCCTCCGCGCCTCCGGCCACGACGTCGCCGTCCTCCCCCTCGCCTCCGACCTGGCCGCCATCGAGAAAGCCGTCGCCGAACACAAACCCCAGGTCGCCTTCAACCTCATCGAAGCCTTTAACAACTACCGATCCTTCGACCAGCACATCGTCGGCTACCTCGAGTGCCTCGGCGTGCGGTACACCGGCTGCAACCCGCGGGGGCTGGTGCTCGCCCGCGACAAGGCGCTGACGAAGAAGATCCTCGCCTACCACCGCGTGCGCGTTCCCGCATTCCATGTATTCGAGTTCGGCCGGAAGATCACGCTCCCGCGGAATCTCGCATTTCCCCTGCTCGTCAAATCCGCAACCGACGACGGCTCGGTGGGCATCACCAAAGCCTCCGTCGTCCACACCCACGCCGACCTCCGCGACCGCATCGCCGCCATCCACGACCTCTCCCGCACCGACGCCATCGCCGAACAGTTCATCGAAGGCCGCGAACTCTACCTCGGCGTGTACGGCAACCGCGTCGCCCACACCCTCCCGGCTTGGGAACTCGACCTCTCGCGTCTCCCCGAAGGCTCGCCCAAAATCGTCACCGAGCGGATGAAACGTTCGCTGGCGTACCAGAAAAAATACAACATCGACTCCGGCCCAGCCAATCTCACCGACGCCGAACACCGCGCACTCCACGCCCTCGGCCGCCGTGTGTACCACCTCCTCAACCTCTCCGGCTACGCCCGCCTCGACCTCCGCATGACCCCCCCCACCGCCGCCACCCCCAGCGAACTGTACCTCATCGAAGCCAACCCCAACCCCCAAATCGCCCAACACGAAGACTTCGCCCGCTCCGCCGCCGCCGCCAAAATCCCCTACTCCACCCTGCTCGACAAGCTCCTCTCCCTCGGCGCCTCATACCGCCCCGTCGGGATCGCGTGAGCACGAAAGCTCGAAGATCAAAATCCGAAGTCCGAAGAAATCCGAAGTTCCAACGCCCAAACCGTTGAAGCATCCAGTTGGTGCAATCGCCCACCACCCTACCGCATCGACAGGCAACGCCCGCCCCCCGCAATGTTGCTTCAAATGTCCCACAATGAAGTGCAATGTCCCACATTCCGTTTCATTTACCTCCTTCCCACATCTGGCATCTCACAAACCCCGTCTGACCTTGCCTCCCGCCGCATTCCATTAATTCAATTCCGCAATCCACCCAAGACGCCCCCGCCTTCCTCCCCCATACTCTTCCCTGCTACACCACCAATTCCGCCGCACACTTATCGTTTTCCCTCGATCCCTTCCCGGTGACCATCATGCTCAAATCAGTCCCCCTTCGCCTGGCCGTCCTTGCCGCAATCGCCGCCACCCCAGCCTTGGCTGACACCAAGCTCGTCAAGTCCGGCGACCGCTTCCAACTCACCGTCGACAACAAGCCCTTCCCCGTCAAAGGCGTCGGCGGGCTTACCAATCTCGATCTCGCTGCCGCCTCCGGCGCAAACACGCTCCGCACCTGGGGCACCGACGAACTCGACACCGTCCTCGACCAAGCCCAGAAAGCCGGCCTGAAAGTCACCGTCGGAATCTGGCTGGGCCACGAACGCCACGGCTTCAATTACAACGACGTCGAACAAGTCGCCGCCCAATATGACAAAGCCCGCGCCGCCATCGAAAAATACAAGTCCCACCCAGCCATTCTCATGTGGGCAATCGGCAATGAAATGGAGGGCTTCAAAGACGGCGACAACGCAGCCATCTGGTCCGCCGTGAACAACATCGCCGCGCTCGCCAAACGCCTCGACCCCTCCCGCCCCACCATGACCGTCGTCGCCGAAGTCGGCGGCGCCCGCGTCTCCTCCATCCACAAGCTCTGCCCCGATGTCGACATCATCGGAATCAACTCCTATGCCGGCGCCGCCTCCCTCCCCAAGCGTTACGCAGCCGCCGGCGGAACCAAACCCTACATCGTCACCGAATTCGGCCCCCCCGGAACCTGGGAAGTCGAAAAAACCTCCTACGGCTCACTCATCGAACCCACCTCCACCCAGAAAGCCGACTCTTACCGCACCTCCGCCCTCGCCCTCAGCGCCGACCCCCTCTGCCTCGGCCACTACGCCTTCAAGTGGGGCAACAAGCAAGAAGCCACCGCCACCTGGTTCGGAATGCTCCTCCCTGACAACTCCCGCCTCGGAGCCGTAGACGTCATGCAAGAAATCTGGTCCGGCAAGCCCGCCGCCAACCGCGCGCCCCTCATCCAGCCCATCTCCCTCGCCGCCTCCGACCGCTCCAAACCCGGCACCACCCACACCGCCACCGTTTCCGCCACCGACCCCGACAACGACAAGCTCACCTACACCTGGCAGCTCCACAGAGAGTCCGACGAAGTCAAGCTCGGCGGCGACGCCGAACCCGCCACGCTCAACTTCCCCGACGCCATCCTTAAATCAGACGCCGGCACTGTCGAGTTCAAGCTTCCCGCCACCCCCGGCGCCTACCGCCTCTTCGCCTTCGTCCGCGACGGCAAGGGCAACGCCGCCACCGCAAGCGCCACCCTCCTCGCAGAGGCCCCCACCCCACCCCCCGTCGCCGGTACCATCCCCGCCAAGCTCCCCCTCGTCGTCTATGCCGACGATGTCGTTCCCAACTGGCACCCCTCCGGCTGGATGGGCAACCACGGCGCCATCAAGGTCGACCCCGCCCACACCGTCAAGCCCCACTCCGGCCTGGTCAGCTTCAAGGTCGACTACCTCGCCCCCGACGGCTTCGCGGGCATCGCATGGCAGTATCCCCCCAATGACTGGGGCGACCTCCCGGCCAGCTTTAACGCTAACGGCGCTAAAAAGCTCTCCCTCTGGGCCCGCGGCGAAGTCGGCGGTGAAAAAGTGGAGTTCAAGTTCGGCATCCTCGACAAGTCCAAAAAGTTCCCCGACTCCGCCTCCGGCGGAGTCGCCGTCACCCTCACCCCCGAGTGGAAACAGTACTTCATCGATGTCGAAGGCCTCGACCTCTCCAACATCAAAACCGGCTTCGTCTGGTCCGTCGCCGGCCAGGGCAAACCGCTCACCTTCTACCTCGACGACATCAAGTTTGAATGACCCCATCATCACTCCACCCCCGACGTCACGCCCGACGTCACGCCCAACGTCTCGCCTCCCGCCCGATCATCACCGGCGCGTCATTACGCTCTTACCTCCCGGCGACCCGGGAGCAAAAGCACTGAATTTCTCCGCCTAGAGTCCTCCGGCGACATCGCCGCGGGGGGCCAACATCGCCGATGCTCGGCGTGCCTCCAAGGCCGAGTCCTTCGACCGCGTCTTCGAGATCTTCCTCTCCTGCTTCCACACCAACCCCGCACCTCGGGTAGTTGGCTGCACTTTTCTCGTCTTGGCTCTTCCCGCTTACCGCCAAAGAACACGTTCGACACTCAGCAATACAGCGCGGAGTACACGTTCTCTAGCCAAAGAACAAAGGCAGATCGATGAGAAGTAAGGACCTCTGACCGATCCCGCGCTGTGGTGTTAGGTGCCTACATCCGCGGGTTGCATCAAGACGCGGCACTGCTACGCCCACCGCCCACTCGACCGTACCGGTCCCACGCCACACCCGATGCGGCCGCGTTAGAACCAAACCCTATTCGTTCAACGGCCGCGAGAGGTACACACGGTCAAACCAGTGGTCAATATCGCGGAACTCATCGGTCGTAGTTCCGAAGATGTCGTTGCGGCCCAATCCGCCGTAAAAGATGTTGAACTCACCGCGACGGGCACGGTCCACAAGACGGTTCCTTCCATCACCGCCGTCGAGCTCGTCCGACCCGAATCCGCCATCGAGCACATCGTTGCCGCGCTCGCCAATGAGCGTGTCGTCGCCGTCGTCGCCTCGGATGTCGTCGTTCCCGCCGCCGCCGCGGAGAAGGTCA
>JBBRUM010000162.1:0-7934 GCA_038247815.1 Tepidisphaerales bacterium
ATACCGCCGGCGTGGCTTGAGAGCAGGGTACCCCGGGCCATCGATGCTGGCCCGGAGCAGGGAAGGGGGAGCGGGAGGCCATCGCGCTGGCCAGAGAGGTCGGCGCAACCCTCTTGCTCATCGACGACCTCCGAGGCAGGCGCGAGGCGACGAAGGCGGGACTGCAGATCACCTGCACACTCGGGGTGCTCGTAGCCGCTTCCCGAGCGGAACTCTGCAACCTGCCCGACGAAGTCGGCAAGCTCAGGGAAGTCGGATTCTTCGTCGCCGACGGACTGCTCGACGAGATGCTCAGACAACTCTGAAACCCCCTCCAACGCTCACTACAATGCCCCATGCCCTTTACCCCCATCTCAGAGATTCTCGACGAGCTCCAAGCCGGTCGCATGATTGTTCTCGTCGACGACGAAGACCGGGAGAACGAGGGGGATCTCGTCGTGGTCGGCGAGAAGTGCACGCCTGAGGCGATCAACTTCATGATCAAATTCGGGCGGGGGGTGCCGTTCATACCCACGACCGGAGAGCGGTTGGCGCAGCTTGAGATCCCGATGATGACCAAACAAAACACCGCCCGCCACGGAACGGCGATGGCCGAAACCGTCGACGCGCTCCACGGAACCACCACCGGCGTCTCCGCGCGGGACCGGGCCGCCACCGTCGCCGTTTTCGTCGATGACCTCGCCACCCCCGGCGACCTCGCCCGACCGGGCCACGTCATCCCCCTCCGCGCCCAGAAAGGCGGGGTGCTCGTTCGCGCGGGGCACACCGAAGCCATCGTCGACCTCTGCGTCCTCGCCGGGTTCAAGCCAGTCGGCCTCGGCTGCGAGATCATCGGCGAGGACGGCGAAATGATGCGTCGGCCACAGCTCGAGCTGTTCTGCGAGGAACACGGCCTGAAGATGTGCACCATCGCCGACCTCATCAGCCACCGCCTCGGCCGCGAGAGCCTGATCAAGCGCGTCGAATCCATCGACCTCCCCACCGCATGGGGCGATTTCCGCCTCTTCGCCTACCAAAGCGCCGTCGAAGACTCGCCCCATCTCGCGCTGGTCAAGGGCCGCATCGGCGAGTACGGCACCTCCGGCAGGGCGACCGAGGTCACGCACCCTGTGCTCGTCCGCGTGCACAGCGAGTGCCTCACCGGCGACGTCTTCGGCAGCGCCCGCTGCGACTGCGGCCCGCAACTCTCCACCGCGATGCAAAAGATCGCCGAAGAGGGCGAAGGCGTGCTGCTATACCTGCGCCAGGAGGGACGCGGCATCGGCCTAACCGCCAAGCTCCACGCCTACGCCCTTCAGGAAAAAGGCCTCGACACCGTCGAAGCCAACGTCCGCCTCGGCCTGCCGGTGGACAAGCGCGACTACGGCATCGGCTCGCAGATCCTCCGCGACCTCGGCCTGCGGGAAATCCGTGTGATGACCAACAACCCCAAAAAGATCTACGGACTCGAGGGATACGGCCTGAAAGTGGTCGAGGAGGTCGCCGTCCGCGTCGAGCCCGGCGACCACAACCGGCGGTATCTACAGGTGAAGAAGGAAAAACTGGGTCACCGGCTTTGAGCTAGTGCAACGCGAGCGTCGCGGCCGCGGCAAGCATGATCACCACCACCACGGCGCGGGTGCGCCGCATGGAGACGTCGAAACGCGGGGTCAGCGTCGGGTCGGCGGCGAGAGACTCAACCGATCGGATCCGCCCGGCGATGGAACCGTGGGTAAACGTCCAAGCCTCGAGCGGCATGTTGTTCACGTAAGCGACCCTCCTGAGCGCATTCGAAAACGCCGACGCCCCCCGCACTCCCACCGGCACGGCCAGCGGCTGGCTCGGCGTTCTCCCGCCCTGATCCACACCGGCGGGCTCGCCTGCCGCTTCGGGGTGGCTCTGCATGGCCCGCGCGGCGAACACATCGGCCTGCCGTTCAAACAGCCGCGACAGCGCCCCGAACGCCAGCATCGCCGCCCCCAGGGATACAACACCCGTGATCACATCCGGGTAGATCGCAAACGGCGCCCGCCGCGCAATCCACTCGATCGGAACCGCCACCCACCCCAGAACCACCAGCGACGAGAACAAAAATACCCCGTACCACGCGATGTGCCGGTGCACGATGTGGCCAAGTTCGTGCGCAAAAACCGCCTCGATCGCCTCGTCCGGCAGCGACTCGATCAGCAGGTCCGACAGCATCACGTACCGAAACCTATGGACGATTCCCGCTACCAGCGCGTTGCACGCCGCGTTACCCGTGTCCCACAACAGCACGTCCCGGAACTTTACGTTGGCCCGCCCGGCAAGCCGCGATAGTCGGTCGCGCAGCTCACCCGGCGGCAGCGACCGCGTCTGCAACACCCGAGTCACCAGAACCGGCGAGAGCACGAACACCGCCAGCGCTGAAACCGTGTACAGCGCCGACTCCACGTACACATTCGGCGCAACCCCCGCCAACCTCAACCCAAGGTGCGTTACATCCCGCAAGAGCAGTACCGCCAGCACCGGCAGCAGGATCACACCCGGCCCCGTCCGCAGTTGGTACACCAGATACTCGACCAGCGTCGGTGGAGCGCGCACCGGGAAGGCCGCTTCGAGGTGGATGAGAATCGCCTGCTCGCGAAGCGTTCGCTCAGCCGGGTACTGCGCCCAGTACAACAGCAGCCACGTCCCATACGCAGGCAGTGTCGCCAGCACCGCCCCGGCCAAACTCGGCTGGGCAAACCGCGACACCACATGCGAAACCCAGTCGCCGTATCCGAACACGTACAGTCCAGCCGACGTCCAAAGCAGCGCCGCCATACGCGCCATCCCGAGTAGCCGGTTCAAGCGGACCGACGCCCGATGCAGCACCGTCTCGGAGTCGATCCGCGCAATACGGTTGGCCAGCGCCCGCCCCACCAGCGGCAACGCCAAAAGCACCGCAAAGAACAGCATCATCTGCGCCCAAGACACCGGCCGGCGTGCGTATCCAGGCTCGTAAGTGAGGTAGAACAGCAGCGGAAGAAGAAGTGCGAGGCGGGCCACGTGCCAGAAGTGTACGTCAATACCCCGAGCCATCGCCGGATTGAGCCCGCGCGAACGCCACCGCCGCCAGCGCCAGCGCAACAAGCGCCGGAACCAGCCCCCCAACCACCCTCGGCCAAGCGGGCCCCGTCGGAATCACCGCCGCAACCACCGCGCCCGACGCCAGAAGCAACGCGTTCACAGCTGTTAACTCGTACCACAGGTATCCGGTCAGCAGCACGCCGGCTGTGAGCATGCCCCAGACCGTCAGCGCGGGCGATGGCAGCGGCAGCGGCGATTCGGACTTCCGAGAAAACCACATCAGCGGCACAAGCGGCAAGAGCGAAAGCCCCAAGCTCGCCGTCCGGAAAGGCATCGTGAACTGACTCCCCGACAGCCCCAGCACCACCGCCGACACCGCCGACGTCAGCCCCAAAACCCACACTCCGGCATTCGGCGACGCACACCCCAGACGCCCCAGCGCCACCCTTAACCCTACCGCCAGCACCGTCCACCCCCCCACCGCCGCCCACGCCAGCACGAATGGCCGCGCATTGCCCTCCCCGTCCAACCCACCGCGCCAAGCACCCGAAACCGGAACCACCGCCACCCCCGCCGCAACCACCCAAAACGCAAGCTTCCAATACCAACGCACAGGCCCGGCCAACCCCTCAGCCGACGCCACCAGAATGATGACAATCGCCGAATAAAACAGCCAGTCCGGGGCAAGAAGCGGCGGGAACTTCACGAACGGATCGGCCGCGAAAAACGCGAACAAAAACGCGCCACCCACTCCACACGCTGCAAGGATTCCCCCCCATCTCGACTCCGGTGCACGCCGCTGACAGGCGTACCACATCAGCCACGCCACAGCGGAAATCACCAGCGGAAAAACGATGCCCCAAACAATCGCGGTGGTGGGTGGCATGGCGACTCAAAAAGGCAGGCCGGTGGCGGGCGGGCGCCCGCCACCGCCTTGATATTCTTACAACAGAGGAGCTGCCTACTTCTTAACCGACTGCAGCGAGACCATCAGCGTCACCTCATCGCCCAGGGAAGCGCCGCCCGAGGTCATTCCAAAATCGGAACGCTTGATGACAAACGTGGTCTCCACGCCGCGCACCGTCCCGCCACGACCCCCCTGCTTCTCCTCGGAAATGGTGAGGGTGGCGGTAAAAGGTTTGGTGACGCCGCGGAGGGTCAGGTTGCCTTCGGCGGAATAGGTGCCGTCCGCGCTCTTCGTGACTTTGTCGGCTTTGAACGTGACCGTGGGAAACTGGGCCGAGGCGAAGTAGTCGTTGCTCTTAAGGTGCTTATCGCGATTGTCATTGCCAGTGCTAACCGACGCGACGTTGATGGTCACATCGAGCTTCCCGCCAGCGTCGGTGAGTTCAACGTTGCCCGTCGGGGCGCTAAATGTCCCGAAAACGTGGTTCACGCCGTTGTGCAGAATCTTAAACGCCACAGACGAGTGGACCGGATCGACGGCGTAAGTGTTGGCCAGCGAAAACGACCCTGCGACGGAAATGACGGAGGCGGCGACGAAAGACGCGAAGCGACGACTCATGGAGACTCCTTGTTGGAACAATGATCGACCGGGCAAAGGTTACGCCGGCCCCAGAACCCAAGTCCAACCTCACCCGACGAAAATCCGCAACGCAAGAACTCATCTCTCCGTTCCACCGCCAAACTGTTGAATACTTCAAAATTCTTGGACGCAACCGTCCCGAACAGATACCGTCCCACCTTATGGCCGACGCAGTTCAATCGCCCCCCCCGCCGCCCTCCCCGTTCGTTCACCTCCACGTCCACACCCACTACAGCATGTTGGACGGCGCTTGCCGGATCTCCGACCTCGTCAAGAGAACCAAAGCCCTCGGAATGGACTCCATCGCCATCACCGACCACGGTTGCATGTTCGGGGTGATCGAGTTTTTCAACGAATGCAAGAAAGAGGGAATCAAGCCCATCATCGGTATGGAGGCGTATGTCGCGCCGAACTCGCGCTTTGATCGCTCTTCCCCGTCTGGGACGGCTTCGGATGCGATGTACCATTTATTGCTACTAGCGCAGAACCTGGAGGGGTACAAGAATTTGGTGAAGCTGTCGTCACTGGCGTACAAGGAGGGGTTTTATTACAAACCCCGTGTCGACAAGGACTTGCTGCGGCAGTATTCGAAGGGTCTTCTCGCCACCAGCGCCTGCTTGGGCGGCGAGGTCGCCAGCGCGATCGTGAAGCATGACTTGAAGTTGGGGCGGAAACTTGCGGAGGAATATCTCCAGATTTTCGGGGCGGAGCGATTTTTCATCGAGGTGCAAAGTCAGGGTGTCGACCTGCAAGAACAGGTGAACCCGGAGCTGGTGGAGATCGCCAAACGGCTGGGCGCGGGGCTGGTGGCGACGAACGATGTGCACTACCTCACCCAAGACGACTACGAAGCCCACGATGTGCTGTGCTGCATCAACATGGGGCGGCAGGTGACGGACGAGAACCGACTCAAGTATCCGACGGAGATTTACCTGAAGTCGCCGGCGGAGATGCAGCAGCGGCTGGGGAAGTACGACCAAGCCATCGAAAACACGCGCCGGATCGCAGACATGTGCAATTTGGAGATGGACTTCACCAAGCGGTACGCGCCAGTGTACCGCGTGCCACCGGAGAAGCTCACCGGGGAAGCGCCGGCCTTGCCGGTGAAGGACGACGAGCGGTCTTTGCGGCTGTTGTGTGAGGAGGGGTGGGAGTGGCGGTACGGGACGCGGGAGGTGGGGGCGGCGGTGCGGGATCGGCTGGACTATGAGCTGAAGGTGATTTGCGCCAAGAATTTCTGTTCGTATTTTTTGATTGTTTGGGATTTTTGCAATTACGCGCGGGACAAAGGGATTCCGGTGGGGGCGAGAGGTTCGGGGGTGGGGACGATGGTGGGGTACTTGCTGGGGTTGTGTAACGTGGACCCGATTACATACGGGTTGCTGTTTGAGCGGTTTATGGACCCGAGTCGTTCGGAGATGCCGGATATTGATATCGACATTTGTCAGGACGGCCGCGCGGGGGTGATCGATTACGTGCGGCAGAAGTATGGGCACGTGGCGCAGATCATCACGTTCGGGACGCTGGCAGCCAAGGCGGTGTGCAAGGACGTCGGGCGGGTGCTGGGGGTGACGCTGGCGGAGGTGGATCGGATCACCAAGCTGATTCCGGGCACGCCGGGGACGACGCTGAAGAAGGCGCTCGAGGGGGTGCCGGAGTTGCGTGAGTTGTACAACACCAATCCGGTGGTGAAGAAAGTGATTGATATCGGGCAGCGGCTAGAGGGGTTGTGCAGGAACGCGGGGTGCCACGCGGCTGGGGTGATCATCGCGGATCAGGCGCTGGACGACATTGTTCCGTTGTATAAGGACACGGACGACAATATTTTGACGCAGTTCGAGGGGCCGGTGGCGGAGAAGGTCGGTCTGCTGAAGATGGACTTTCTCGGGCTGCGGACGCTGAGCGTGGTGACGCGGGCGGTAGATTTGGTTAAGAAAAACAAGGGGATCGTGGTCGACGTTGAGAAGGTCGATTTGACGGACAAGAAGGTGCTGGAGCTGTTTTGCAGGGGGGAAACGAAGGGCGTGTTTCAGTTCGAATCCGGCGGGATGCAGGACCTGCTGATGAAGATGAAGCCCGACCGACTAGAAGATTTGATCGCGGCCAACGCGCTGTACCGGCCGGGGCCGATGGAGCTGATTCCGTCGTACTGCAACCGCAAGCACGGGCGAGAGAAGGTACCGAACGTGCACCCGATTATGGACGAGGTGTTGCGGGAGACCTACGGGATCATGGTGTATCAGGAACAGGTGATGCAGATCTTTAACCAGCTTGGGGGGATCGAGCTGGCCAATGCGTACAAACTGATCAAGGCGATCAGCAAGAAAACGGTGGACGTGATCGCAAAGTTCAAGCCCGAGTTCATCATGGGGACGATGGCCAAGGGGGTTAGTCAGGCGAAGGCGGAGGAGCTGTTTGAGCTGATTCTGAAGTTCGGTGGGTATGGGTTTAACAAGAGCCACTCGACGCGGTACGCGATTGTGGCGTTTCAGACGGCGTTTTTGAAGACGTACCACCCGGTGGAGTACATGGCGGCGCTGCTGACGTACGAAATCGGGAGCACGGACAAGGTGGTGGAGTACATCGACGAGTGTCGCCGGGTGGTTTTGACCGACGGGAGCCGGGGGATCAAGGTGCTGCCTCCCGATGTGAACGTGTCCGACAAGGACTTCACGCCGGTGTACGTGGAGGAGAAGGGCGGGAAGGGGCGGGCGAAGAAGCAGGGGGTGATTCGGTTCGGACTGTGCGCGGTGAAGGGGATCGGGGAGAAGCTGGTGGAGGAGATCATCGTGGCGCGGGGGAAGGGGGCGGAGTTCGGGAACTTGCACGAGTTTTGCGAGCGGTGCGACGTGAGGACGGTGCAAAAGAGCGCAATCGAGCTGCTGATCAAGTGCGGGGCGTTCGGGAGTTTCAAAGCCAAGCGCGCGGCGCTGCTGGCTGGGCTGGACGGGGCGTTCGAGGCGGCGCAGCGGGCGCAGGAGGACAAGCGGGCGGGGCAGATGAGCATGTTCGGGTCGGCGGTGGCGTCGGCGGCGGCGGCGAGGGCCGGGGGTGGGGCGGGGGTTGCGCAGGGTGCCGGGTTGCCGGATGTCGGGGAGTTTCCGCCGAGCGAGTTGTTGCGGTTTGAAAAGGAGCTGTTGGGGTTTTACATCACGAGTCACCCGCTGACGGAGCACCAGGTGAAGGTGGAGAATTTTTCGACGTACTCGACGCGGGAGGCGTTGCTGGCGGGGGAGGGGACGGAGGTGATGATCGGGGCGATGATCTCGGCTGTGCGGCCGAAGGTGGCCAAGAGCGGGCGGAGCGCGGGTCAGAAGTGGGCGATCGTCGAGTTCGAGGACTTCGAGGGGAAGATCGA
>JBBRUM010000163.1:0-7884 GCA_038247815.1 Tepidisphaerales bacterium
AGAGTTTGTGGTTCAGGGTGTCGAGCCCCGGCTTGGCGTGTTGCCGGCGGAGGGAGAGCCGGGCGGCGGGATCCAGAGTTGTGCTCTTGCTCCGTCTTGTACAACTCGCCGACGAGGCTTACCACCTCAGCTGCGATGGCCGGGCTGCTCTTCTCGGCGTCAACGAACTTTCTTTTCGCGTTTGCCCAGCAGCCGGCTCGGGTGATCTGGTTCCCCACAACAATGCCGTCGTAGCCGCCGTAAGCATCGGCGACAAGGGTGTTCCTGTACTCCCCGAGGAACTTCGCCGGCCCGTCGCGGCTTCGGCGTGTGGTGAAGTCGAGGACGTCGTAGGGGTTGGGGTTGTCTCCGACACAGACCCATATGCGGGCGGTCTTGGTCTTGCCGTTGCCGGGGGAGAGCATCGGCATGGGGGTGTCGTCCGTGGCGACCACACGGGACTGGAGCACCCGGCGGACCATCAGGTCGTGCAGCGGCTTTAGCGGCATGGCGACATCGCCGCACCAGACGCTCATCGTCACCCGGGAGATCTCGACGCCGGACCCCCGCCGAAGCACCACCACCCGGCGACCGCCGCCGCGCAGTTCCAACTCGATCGGTGACGTCGCCTCAACCGAGGCTGCAACGGCACCGACAACCTCGGCCTGAACAAACCCAGTTCCCTCCACGGGGCCCAAGCCTCCCACAGCGCGGCCCGCCCCCGCCAGCCGCCGGTTCCAAGGGAAGAAAGACGAACTCGCCAGCCCACGCCCATGGCAGAACGCCGCCACGGACAACCCCGACCCCCCATGCTCCTCAATAATCGCCCGTCACCACGGCGCAGCTTCCGAATCCCTTGGTCTCATGCCAGAACATCATCAAGCCCGACACCCTGCCGCGACAGATGCACTCCACCGACCGCTCTCCACTTACCCGGCGCGCGACAGGTATGCGGCGGCACTCGTTTTTCTCGGCCCGAGCGAGCCGCGTGAGTTCAAGAACGTCCACTTCAATGCGATCTACTTTCATTGGCAGCCCCTTCACAGGTGCCGACAGTGTGCCATGACAAATCGACTCGCGTCAGTTTACGAACGCTTACTTGCGCGCGGGGGGAAAGTGGTAAGCGTATGACTTCATTCCGATCGGTCCGATCTCACCTCACCCTCGGAATCTTGTTGATGCCAGCGAGATCCCTTGCCGTCAATGTCGCCGTATTGCCGTCACGCGAGGCGAGTCTTGCCACCTCGCCGTTGCTAAGGGTCAAGGCACCATTGTTGTCGGTGTCCGCCGCGAACGGCTTGGTCAGAGCCGATGACAGAACGTTGAAAACGGTCTGTGCTGATCGAAGGGTCGTCGTAACGCCCTTAAAGGTACTCGCCGCCAGGGACAATTCCTCCTTGAGTGTGCTCCTGGTGTCGGCCATCCCGGAGTTAAACGCTTGCCTGGCAACCGCCCGGTCTTTCAAGCCCGATCCGCCGGAGAGCTCTTCCCTGAGTTGCGACCTTAGTTCGCCGAACGTGGAGCTAAAGTTGCTCCTCGCATTCCTGATAGCCGCAGCTTGGTCGGTCTTCGCCACGGCCATCGCAGACTTGATCCTGCCGACTTGCGCTTTCGCCTCGGCTGACGTCACAATCTTGTCACCGTTCGCATCCGCCTCAACGAGAAGCGATGAGAAGCTGTCGCGTGCCAGGGAATCCACTGCGAACAACCGCCGATCTGCCTCCCTAAACGACTTCAACTCCCCATCTGTGCGCAAAACTGACACTCTCGCCCCGGCGACCGCCGAGGTAGACGACACACCCGCCTGGCCGACAGCCCGAACCCGGAAGTAGTATTGCTCGCCGCCGCGCAGTCCGGTGGCGACGTAAGTCGTACTGTTGGCACGCAGCAGTGGCGACGCCACGACCTCCGTGGCGAACACTGGGCTTCGACTTCGCTCAACGATGAATCCAGTTTCGTTGTCACTGCCATCGGTCCATTGAACCGAGACCGATGAGACGCCGTTGACGTTGGTAGACGTACGGGCGGGCGCGCTCGGCGTGCCGACGACAGAGACAGCCGCCGAATTCGCCTCCGTCCCGCAGCAGACACAACGGTGGGTGTGGACGCGGGCGGTGATCAGGCGGTTTCCTCCGCTGGAAGGCGTCCAACTCCGTGTAAAGACACCGGTGCCGCTCGGCGTGGCGGTCCCGATCGGCGTGCCGTTGTCGAAAAACTCGACTGAAACGATTACATCCGACGGTTGCGCCTTGACGATCGCGGTCAGACTGATGGGTGTACCTGCGACCGCCTGCTGCGGGGCGCTGACCACAGCGGTTGGCACAGGCGCACGCCCGGTGCGGATGATCTCGATCCCGTTGATGAACGCCGTTCCCGAGCGGTTTTTGAAATCGAGGCGAATCTGGCCGTTGAGGCCGGGTTGCACATTCAACACATCTCTGACCACCGCCTTGTGCTGTCCTCCGGCGGCTGCAAAGACATCAAAGTCCGCGAGCGCAATCGTCCCGTTGACGTGCACATCAAACCGCCGCTGACGCTTCTCGATCAAGTCGAACTCGGAAAAGTGCAGCCGAACGGTATAGAGATCACCCGTCTCCAGCCGCGGGATCACGGCGTTGAACTCGCCGAAGTACGGCTGCTCATAGCGGGTGCGATACAGGTCCGCCGGGCCAGATCCGACGGCGGAGGTGTCGATCGCCTGGGTCGAAGGCCGTTGACTGACAAAGCCCCCGCGCAAGTAGGTATCCTTCGCCCATCCCGGTATCCCATCGGCGATCGAAATCAGATGCGGGGCGGAAGTGCTCGTGAACGTGTACGTGGAACTCGAAACGGGGCTCGATGTCATCCCGGGGACAACGGCGATCGCACGAACCGTCGTCGTCGCGGCGAGTACGATCGCCCCGGAAAACACCGGCGAACTGGTCGTCGGTATGGACCCATCCGTTGTGTAGTGGACGGTCGCCCCGTTCGTCTTTGAACCGACGTACAACGGCATCTGGGCCGTAAACGACCCGGCGGCTTCGCTGAACAGCGGTGCCGCCACAACCTGATCCTGCAGGCCGGCCAAGAGTTCGATCGCGTTTACGAACGCAAACGGATGGGGGCTGGCTTTGGCGGTGAACGACACGTTGACTGTCCCTGATGCGTCTGCGGTCGCTGGCAACTCGCGGACGACCGCCTTGTTCTTCGCGCCGGCGACGGCAAACACGTCGAACCCCGCCAATGCCTTCACCCCATTGACCTCCACATCGAACAGCCGCTGCTGAACTGCCGATACCTCCGATTCACTGAAGTGCAGACGCAAGGTGTAGCGTTTTCCGGGTTCCAACCCGCTCATTGCATAGGCAAAAGAGCCCCCGGCAGACGACCGGCGCTCCGTTCCATACGCCGCAGCCGGCGCCGTCCCCCACACCGAGGTGTCGCGGGAGGCATCCGGGACTGCAATTGCAACTCCGCCGGTAGGGCCCTGATCTGCGCCGAACGCCCCGGTCGCCGCACCGCCCGCATTGATCTGCCGCACAGGCGTCCCGAGCACCGAAACGAACTCACCGAGGTTCGGCCCGATCCTCCAATCCGCTGGGACTTGGTTGAGGTTAAAATCCACTTCCCGATACCCGAACTTGAGAGCGTTCGTGATGCGATTCGAGTAGGCAAACTGCAACACCAGATACGGCTGACCGGTGGACGGCCGCGTGTAATAGCCCTTCCGAAGCAGGTCACGCAGACCGGTTTCCTCAGTGACCATCGAATCTTCGCCCCCCGCCGAACGCGAGTTAACCTTCCGAGTCCCCAGCGAGTCGGTGATCGATCCGCGCAACCGAATGGAACTGTTGCCCCAGGTGCTCCAGAACACGACCACCGGAGTGACGGGATCCAACGCGAATGACAGCGTCGTCAGATCCCTGCCCGCCTTGATCGCCCACGTGACGAGGCCCTCGTTGTCGGAGGTTGCAACGGTGTTACCGATGCTCAGCGTCGAAGTATCCGAAAACACGGTCATGCCACGCGTGCCGTGGCCGCCCGATGCATTGAACCCGACTTGGAACCCCGAAACTACGACGTCATCCCAGATATTTCCGAGCGACTGAGAGGATGCATTGATCCCTTGGTACCCACGGTGGTAGAGGGGATCGTTGATGACTCTGATGTTGCGAAACGTCACTTGGGAGGAATAGTTGTTGTCGATACCATTTCGATAGACGTTCCAGATCGTCATGTCAGTGACTTCCTGGCGCACCTCGTGACGGATCCCGTTCGCCGCGAAGTCCATCCAGTTGTGTGCGGCAAGCCCGCTACCGGAGGCGAAGGCCGTATTGCCTCGGAACACCGTCGTGGGAACATCACCCCAACCCATCCGGTCCGTGTTGTTCCCGGCGGCGGGGGCATGGGCCACCGCCGCGGAGGGAACGGGTTCTGCCCCCCGCGGGGGCGGCTGGCCGTGCTTGTTGTTCCACGCGTAAGCATGATCGCCCGCCGATGCGACCACATTGTTCTCCGCCTCGGTCGCGTTCCCACGGAAGAAAAAGCCGTGTCCGGCGTGGCCGAGGTCGCCCAGTTTTGGATTGGCTCGCCACTCTCCCTGCGGGTTCTCGCCCTTCATTCCGATGGCTATGTTCCTGCGGAAGGCGCCGATCCCATCGCCGGTCTCCTCAACAAACGCCGCGCCGTCGACGTCGTACGCGGCGTTGTCCTCAAAGATCACGTAAGCCTGATGGTTCACATATCCCCAGCCGGGCGACCCCATCACCGCATTGCCCTTCACCACCGCCGGGGCACTGTTCGGGTCGAACCCCGTGCGGTGAAAGTGCAGCGAATATCGCCCACGCGAGTTTTGACCGGTGCCCTCATCGTACTGCCCGTCACCCTCTTCCCGGACCCCGGTCGGGTCGTTGACAATCTGGCCCTTATTCGTCCGACCCAAATCGTTGAATGCCGCATACGCCACCGCCACGTTGCTCGTATGCATGAACATCACATGCCCGTGCCGCTGGATCTGGTCGTTACTGCTGTAGTCTGTGTTGGCGGAGTTGAATGTGATGTTCCGTGTATAGTTGGCCACATAGATCTTAAACCCCGACCCTGCTGGCGGCTGATGTTTGTATTGCAGTGGTGTGTCCAGCGTCACCACGCTGCCTGAAATCGCGGTGATGGTCCGCTTCTCATCGTGAAAGGCGAACTTCCCGTACGTCAGGTCCGTCATGTACGTGCCTGTCAGCACGATCACATCCCCCACTTTCCAGTTGCTCGGTGCGGCGTCCAACGTCAGTGTGGTCACGCCGGCATTTACGCCGTTGAGGCTGTGAAACGAACTCTTGGCCGATCCGAAGATGCTCGCCGACCCGTGCACGATCAGGCCCCGTGACAGCACGCGTGGGTCCCACTCGCGGTTGATCGGTCCGTCATCGGCGAATGTCACAGTCGACGTCACCCCGTCCGCGACCGGCAACGTCGCGGTCCCCTGCTCCCACGCTCCAGTCCTCAGTACCACCACCGTATCAACCACCAGCCGCGTATTCACGCTCGTCGCAAATCGCAGTGTTCCGTCCAACCGGATGGTGCGCAGTGCCACGGAAGCGTTCACGTCGTAGGCCACCGTGGTGCCCTGGGGCACCCACACATTGGCGCCCGCCGTCGGGACCGCGCCGAACGCCCAAGTCGCCGTATCAGACCACGCCCCGGACCGCACCGCCGTGTGGCTCACCGCCGACAGCGAGACCAGACCCTCCAAATCGTGGTGGTCCTGTGCATCCACCGCGCTGCCGAGGTGGACATCGGTTGACGGCGTGAATCGGATTTGGTCCACCTCGTAGGCGTCGGCACCGAAGTCCTGAACGAGCCGCAGCCACTTCAATCCCTCGTGCACATGGACGCCTCGCAGCGTCACATCTTGCCACGCGCCGTTCGTACCGTTGATCACAAACATCCCCACGCCCTCACCGCCCACCACCCCAACCGCCCCCGACTCCAAATGCGCGTACCCCGCCAGTTGTCCCGCGGGCACCGACGACCGCACCCGGAGCGAAATGTCCCACTCCCCGTGTTCCGCGATGTCCACGGTGTATGCGGTCCACTCTCCGGGCTGAATCTGTGTCAACGCGAAACCGCCGGTCGCATCCGCCGCTACTGCCAAATCGACCCGATCCCGAGGCCGAAAGACCCTAGCTAGGTTCAATCCATCCGAGTCGTTGTATCCGACGCCTTGCCCACCCAGGTCATAGTGCTCCGCTTCGATGACCGCCGAACTTCCGAGCAAAATCTCGATCGGCAAACCCGCATAGGGCGTCGCTGCAAACAGGCGGCGTGGCTCCAGCGCATCCATGCCGATAGGCATGACACTCCGGGACACTGCCGCCGCGACTCGCTCGCGACCCGCCAAAATTTTCCGCCGCACTGTCGTTCTCCCCGGCTTCTCACCCAGAATCACCTCTGCAACAACTCGACCGTCAACGCGAGGAGAACCACGCAGCATAAGCCCACCATTCTCTGCAGAAACGACGTCCTGCGTCATCTTCCTAAGACTTCACTCCGCGTGACCGTCCGATTCCCCATACGTAAAATCGCGGTCGCACCGCTCACGCCCGACTTACCCCCAACTCCCACGCCATTAACGCCGAGGAAGCAGATTACAGCCGTTTCTTTAAGATACGATACGTATTTCTGCTTTCGCCAAATTTGCGACGAATTTTGTCCATCGCCCGCCCCCACCGACCTTTTCGCCGCGTTTCCGCCGGAATCTGCAACGCGGCACCGCAGAATGCTGCGAGTATCGCACGCCCGGGGCGTCTCGGTCGGTCACTGCGCTCGACCGGGCTGTCGCAATCGACGTCCGATTCGACTGACTTGCTTATGACGAGGGGTATGGCGGCGAGCCAGAGTTTCTCTCCGGCCTCGCGGAGCGGGGCCAGCACCACGTCTAGGACGTACCCAAGAGCTTCATATGCTGGTCGAGCCGCGCGAGTACGACTCGGCACATGCCCCGTTCGCCGCCAAACGGGTGGACAACGCGCCGAGCAACGGTAAGCCGTTTCGCAACCAGCTGTCGAAGACCGTCAAACTCTCACGGCAAATCTTCGCCCGTGAGGCGCGAGAAGTCGCGTCCCTTCAAACAATCACATCTGTAATCCGCTGTGTTGGCTGTACATTCTGGGTGACATGGAAAATAAGCAGCCATTGGCGGAGTTGTGCCGAGGGAGGTTTGAGGCGCAGGCGGCCAGCGGGATGTCCATCCGGGCGTGGTGCCGGGAAAACGGCGGCCCCGAGCACGGGTTCTACGTGTGGCGGAGGTGGCTGGGACGCACCCGGTTGGGGCTGTCGACGACCCGGGCGACGGTCCGGCGGCCGTCGGGTGTCGAATAGACGGGGTTCGCCGAGTTGGTCGTCGCGTCAGCCGGTCCAAGTACCAACCCTAAGAAGCCATTTCACAACTAATCACCGTGCGACCTGATCCTGTTCACAACGAGCAGGGAGAAGGCGAGATCGTGGAAGGCTTGGAAGCTGGCTTTCGTGCGTTGATGGCAGACCTTGAGCCGGCGGAACATGCCGAAGTGGCTCAGGCATTGCTCGACCACATAGCGCAGCTTGCCCAAGCCGCTGCCATGGGTGTCATCCCCGCGCTCGGCCGGCAACGACGCGATCCCCATCGCCTCGACCCCCGCGACGACGGCTCGGGTGCCCTAGGCGCGGTCGCCCATGATCGCCTTGAGTTTCATCCGGCTCTTGACGGTCGGCACCTTGGGCAGGTCCTTGAGCATTGGAAGGAGCATGTTCTGGTCGGGGACGGTGGCCGCCGTGACCTCGACCCTGAGCACGACTCCGTTGACGTCGGTGATCACATGGGGTTTGCAGCCATTGTTGCCGCGATCCGTCGGGTTTGGCCCGGTGTGCGCCCCCCGACAACCACCCGTA
>JBBRUM010000164.1:0-7882 GCA_038247815.1 Tepidisphaerales bacterium
CCCCTCCACCCCCCCAAACCTCCCCCCCCCCCCCCCCCTGCGTTTTTTTTTGTTCCCCCCCCTCGTGGGTTTGTTGCGGCGCCGCCCCCCCCCCCCCCCCCCCCCGCCCGCCCCGGGGCGCGGCCCCCCCCCCCCCCCCCCCCCCCACGACGGGGTCGGCACCGTCCGCGTTCGCGGCGCGAGCTTCGCGACACGCTCCTGAATCATGTCCAGCGGGACACCCGTCAGCCGCTCCGTGCGGCGAAGAACCTGACCCCACCGGATCGAGTCGATCGGGCCAGTTCCTCGGGCTGACGCGAGCAAGGACAGGTACGCTTCGACGGCTTTTTGCTGCCCGGTGAGGCTGCCATCGGCTGCGTCGAAGTCGCGCTGGAGGAGCTTCCATTTAAAGGCCAGAGCGTCGGATGCGGTCTTGAGCAAGTTGTCGAAGGCGGAGGCGCCGTGCTTAAGGAGGTACTCATCCGGGTCGAGGTTTTCAGGGATCGAGGCGATGGCGATCTCGACCGGCTGGGTGAGAAAAAGTTCGACGGCGCGGTTTACAGCCGTTTCCCCCGCGGTGTCGGCGTCGAAGAGGAGCACGATTCGGTCAGCGAATCGCCGGAGGAGGGTGATGTGCGGTTCGGTCATGGCCGTACCGAGGATGGAGACGACGTTGGTCGCTCCGAACTGGTGGGCCATGGCGACGTCGGTGTAGCCTTCGACGACGGCTACGGTGCGCGACTCGACGACTTTGTGGCGGCCGAGGTCCATGCCGAAGACACATTTGGATTTTGAGAAGAGGGGGGTTTCGGGGGAGTTGAGGTATTTGGCGGGGTCGTCCGAACCGGGCATGACCCTCCCGCCGAAGGCAATGGTGCGACCTTGCTCGTCGCGGATGGGGAACATCAGCCGGTTGCGGAAGGTGTCGTAGTGGCCGTCGCCGGAGGGGCGAGACTTGATGACGCCGCCTAACGCGAGCAAGCCGGGGGGGTACGGAGCAAGGTCGCGCGACCGCAGCAAGTGATCCCAGCCGGGGGGGGCGTAGCCGATCTTGAACGCGGTGATGGTCGCGTCGGTGAAGCCCCGGGAGGCGAGGTAGTCGCGGGCCGGTTTACCAAGGGCGGGGTGCAGGAGGTTGCGGTGGAAGACGTCGGCGGCGGCGGCGTGGAGGTCGAAGAGTTGCTGGCGTTCGGAGGATTTTTCCTTGGACATTCCGAACTTGGGCATCTCCAAGCCGGCTTGCTCGGCGAGGAACTTGAGCGCGGCGAGGAAGTCCATGCGGTCGCGTTTGATGATGAAGTCGATTGCGTTTCCGGATTCTTTGCATCCGAAGCATCGGAAGTAGCGCTTCTCGGGGGTGACGTGGAAGGAGGGGGTTTTCTCGTTGTGGAACGGGCAGAGGCCGACGTAGCTCGAGCCGCGGCGTTTGAGTGAGACGGACTGGGAGATGAGGGCGACGATGTCGGTGGCTTCGAGGACCTGGCGTTTGAATGTGTCGTCGGCCATCGGGAGAGTGTAGTGGGGGTGGGGAGATGTCAGATGCGGGATGTCGGATGTCAGATGTGCCGTTAGGATGTGTCGCATGATGGGACTTGATCTATTGGGTTGGGCGTTGGGGGGGATGGCGATGGCGATGTTGGGCAGTGCGTGGTCGCCGTTGGGTGGGCCAATGGGCGGGCCGTTGGGTGGGCCGTTGGGTGGGCCGATGGGCGGGCCGATGGGTGAGGGGCCGGGGTGGGCGAAGGTCGTGGTGAACTTGAATAAGGTGGAGCGGCGGGGGGCGGATCGGGTGGTGGGGATCAACCTGAACTATCTGCGCGATTTGGACGTCAATCGCGTGGAGGGTGCGAGGCCGTTGAAGGCGGCGCTGGGGGAGATGGGTGTGCGGTGGCTGAGGTATCCGGGGGGGGAGAAGAGCAACTTTCACAAGTGGTCGGTTCCGCCGTACCGGGTGGCGAAGTCGGAGGCGCTGGAGTGGTATGCGACGGTGGAGGGGGAGCGGATGGACTTCGACCAGTACATGAAGCTGGTGCGTGAGGTCGGAGCCGAGCCGTATGTGGTGGTGGGGCTGGATTCGACGGGGCGGTCGAAGCGAAGCCGGGCGGAATGGCTGGCGGACGCGGTGGCGTGGGTGCGGTATGCGAACGTGGAGAAGAAGTACGGGGTGAGGTATTGGGAGGTGGGGAACGAGAATTGGATGGAGGGGAGACTGGGGGCGGCTGAGACGGGGAAGGTGGTGAGGGAGTTTGGGGAGGCGATGAAGAGTGTGGATCCGACGATTCTGGTGGGAACGAACGGGAAGGGGGGAGTTGCGGAGTGGTGGGGGCCGATGCTGGGGGAGGCTGGGGGCACGCTCGATTTTGTATCGATGAGCTTATACAACACCTGGGAGTGGGGAGGTTACCAGTACTGGGTGCGGAATCCGGGTGTGGACTTGATCGGAGATGTTCGGCGGACGCTGGAGCTGGTGGACCGGTTTGTGCCGGTGGGGAAAAAGGGGACGATAGAGCTGGTGGTCGCGGAGACCAACTCGAAGGACTACAGCAAAGGGGGCTGGGCGGGGGAGAACTCACTGGGTCATGCGCTGGTGACGTTTGAGACGCTGGCGCGGTTGTCGGGTGAGGCGCGGGTGGCGGGGGCGATGGTGTGGAACACGCGGTGGGTGAAGGACGCGGAAGCGGCCCTTGATCAGTTCTATGCGCTGGGGCCGAAGAACGAGCCCCTGCCGACGGGGCGGGCGGTGGAGGCGTGGGCGGGAGCGGTCTTGCCGGTGATGGTGGCGGCGAGCGTGCAAGGCGGAGGGGGGAACGTGGCGGCGTACGCGGCAAGGTCGGAGGACGGGAAGGAGGCGGTGGTGTGGGTGGTGAACCGGGGGATGGGAGGGGTGACGGTGGAGGTCGAGGCGGAAGGGATGAGGGCGAAGGCGCTGCGGCAGTTGTTCGGGACCGGGGAGGGCGACGCCAATCCGGTGTGGCGCGAGGGAGGGTTGGAACTGCTGGTCAAGTGCCCGGGGGTGTCGATCACGGTGGTGAGGATGGAGAGGCGCGGGGATTGAGGGGGATTGAGCGGGGGTTCAGGGTCGGTTGGAGATCTGGAAGGCGTTGCCGGCGGGGTCTCTGCCGTCGCAGAGGGTGAGTGGGCCGCACTGTTTTGCTGGGCCGAGTTTGACGCTGCGGGCGATGAGGGCGGCGCGGGCGGCTGGGACGTCTTGGGCGGGGAAGACGATTTTGTGGGGGGAGGCGGAGGCGGGATTGGACGTGGCGAGTCGGCAGCCGCCGGTGTCGAACTCGATACAGTCGGAGGGCGGTTCTTGGCCGGGGAGAACCTTGAAGCCGAAGGCGTTGAGATAGAACTCCTCACACTTTTCGACGTCGCGCACGGAGAGAGTAACACGTTTGAGGGGTGTGAGTATGAGGGCCTTTTCGTCGAGTTGTGAAAGGTTTACTTTGGTTCGAGGGTGGCGGTGATGAACGCGGATTTGGCGTGGGTGCAGGCTTGGCGGTCGTGGGCGAGGGGGGTGGCGAGAGAGCGTTTGAGGGCGGCGTAGACGGTCGTTGCGGTGGGGTTTTGGCGGAGGTGGTCGCGGAAGCGGAGGCAGTGGGTCCGGTGGGGGGAATCGAGGGGAAGGAAGTGCAGGTGGTGCGTTCGGCGGCCGATGGCGTGGCGCATGAGCCAGCGGCGGCCGGGGAGGGTGAGGTTGTATTCGGGGGAGGTGACGTCGCCGTTGGCGCAAAGGCGGGGCAGGAGAAGGTCGGCGACGTGGAGGGAGGAAACGGCGGCGAGAATGTCGATGATGGGTCGGGCGCTCAGGCCGGGGACGGCGGTGCTGCCGATGTGCTCGACGGCGAGGAGCTCGGGTGCGATGGCGGTGAGGCGGGCGCGCTTGGCTACGAAGGCTGCGGGCCAGGCGGGATCGTAAGGGTGGAGCGCGACGGGTTCGGCGATGGCGCGGGAGAGGAGCTCGTCGGGGTGGGACATGGTGGGGGGTGTTGGTGGTGGAGTGTGCCGGGAAAGGGAGTGTGAATTGTGGCGTGAAAGGGTATGGTTTTGCGGATGCAATACACGGTGCTCGGGCGGACGGGAATGCGGGTGTCGCGGGTGGGGCTCGGGTGCGGGGGGCATAGCCGGTTGGGGATGACTCGGGGCGCGACCGAGGAGCAGGCTGGCCGAGTGGTGCGGGCAGCGGTGGGGTTGGGGGTAAACCTTTTCGATACGGCTGAGTCGTACGGGACGGAGGGGGCGGTGCGGCGGGGATTGGAGGGGGTGGACCGGGGGAGTGTGGTGTTGTCGACGAAGGCGGCTGTGCGCGAGGGGTGGGACGTGGAGCGTCGGACGGGGGCGGAGTTGCGGAAGTGCTTGGAGGCGTCGCTGCGGAAGTTGGGGACGGAGTATGTGGATGTGTATCACCTGCATGGGGTGTCGGCGGAGGAGTATGGGTATGCCCGGGACGAGCTGAGGGGGGAGGTCGAGCGGTTTCGCGAGGAGGGGAAGGTGCGGTGGGCGGGGATCACGGAGGCGTTCGGGTCGGACACGGGGCATGCGATGCTGGCGAGGGCGGTGACAGCGGATGCGGGGAAGTGGGATGTGGTGATGGTGGGGCACAACGTGCTTAACTTCTCGGCGAGGGAGAGGGTGTTGGTGGGGACGCGGGCGGCGGGTGTCGGGACGCTGTGCATGTTCGCGGTGCGGCGGGCGATGAGCGATATGAAGGTGTTGCGGGAGGTGGTGCGGGGGCTGATCGAGAGAGGCGAGGTGCGGGCGGGGGAGGTGGATGCGGAGAATCCGCTGGAGTTTCTGTCGGAGGGCGGGGCGAGTGTGGTGGAGGCGGCGTATCGGTTTTGTGGGAACGAGGAAGGTATGGACGTGGTGCTGACGGGAACGGGGGATGTGGGGCATTTGAGGGAGAATGTGGGGTCGATTTTGGGGGACAGGTTGGGGGAGGCGGTGATGGAGCGGCTGGGGAGGGTATTTGGGGGAGTGGACTGCGTGTCGGGAAACTGAGGGGATGTCGGGTATGGGCGGGGGGGCGTGGTAGGATTAGGAGATGGACGAGCGAATCGCGGTATTGCTCGATACGGATCCGGGGAGCGACATTGATGATGTGATTGCGCTGGCGTACTTGCTGCGCCAGCCGCGGTGTGATCTCGTGGGGGTGACGACGGTGTCGGGGAGGACGGAGGAGCGGGCGGGGATTGTGGATTATGTGCTGCGGGCGGCTGGGCGGGGGGAGGTTCCGGTGCATGCGGGGCTGGCGGGGCCGGTGTGCGGTGGGCCGGGTCAGCCGGAGGTGCCACAGTATGCGGCCATCGCGGGGTTGCCGCATCGGCGGGACTTTGAGCGGGGGGCGGCGGTGGGGTTTATTCGGGAGACGATTCGGAAGAGGCCGGGGGAGGTGGTGTTGCTGACGATCGGGCCGATGACGAATGTGGCGGCCGGGCTGCTGATGGATCCGGAATTGGGGGGGATGCTCAAGGGTGTTGTGACGATGGGTGGGCGGTTTTTCCCGCCGCCGGGTTGGATGGGGGATGGGAAGTGGAGTGAGTGGAACATTTTATGTGACCCGACGGCCGGGAAGATGTTCTACGAGAGACGTTTTGCAAATCACGTGAGTTACGGGTTGGACGTGACGGAGCGGTGCACGATGGGCGCGGCGGAGGTGCGGGCGCGGTTTGGGGGGATCCCGGTGCTGCGGGAGTTGTTGTCGATGGCGGAGGTTTGGTTTTCGAGGTCTGAGAGGATCACGTTTCACGACCCGCTGGCTGCGGTGGGGATTTTCGATCCGGGGGTGTGCGAGTATGAAAAGGGGACGGTGAGCCTCGAGCCCTCGGCGAGCGACCAGGCGGCGAGTCGGACGTACTTCACGACGGGCGTGGACGGGGGCGGGCCGCACACGGTGGCGCGGAGGGTGGATGTGGGGAGGTTTTTCGAGGGGTACTTTGGGGTGTTTTGAATTTCGGATATCGGATGGCGGGTGTGGGCGCATAGCGAGGCCCCGCTTTGCGGGCGGGGCCTTGCGGGGGGATTGTGGGGTTGTGGGTGTGCTTCAGGCTTTGCGGCGGCGGGTGAGGAGGAGGGTGGCGGGGGCGAGGAGGGCGAGGGCGGCGGGTTCGGGGATGGGGCGGATGGTGATGGCGGTGTTGCGGACGTTTTCGAAGGCGAAGGCGTTGAGGGTGACGGCGAAGGTGCTGGGGTCGACGGTGATGTCGGCGTAGCCGTAGAAGATGTCGGAGGAGGAGGCGCCGGTGGGGTCGCGAAGGGTCAGGCCGAGGTAGCCCTGGCCGCCGGTGGGGAAGTTGCCGAAGGTCGGGCCGAGGTCGGAGAATCCCGCGCCGGGGGACTGGAATCCGACGCCGGGGCCGAGGATATCGCCGGCTGAGAAGCGGATGGGGTTGAGGTTGGTGTTGCTGGCGTAAACCACGCCGTTGCCGCGGGAGAAGAAGCCTTGGACGAAGATGCGCGCGGTGGTGGGGGCGAACTGTGCGTCTTGGAGGAGGAAGAACTTGCCGTCTTCAAAGAGGGGGTTGGGGAAAAAGAATCCGCGTTTCTCGGCGTAGCCGGTGAGGGGGTTGAACCAGACGCCCGTTCCGTCGTTGGATCCGCCGCCGAAGTTGGCGTCGGTGGTGAGGGGGGTGGGCAGGATGGTGTGGACGACGGCAGCGGAGGCGAGGGCGGGCAGGCCGAGGGCGGCTGCGGCGGCGAGGACGAGGGCGTTGCGCATGATCAGATTCTCCCTGAGTGTGATGGGCGGTTGTGACGTCGGGAGAAGCTACCCGATGGGAGGGAGGGTTCAAGGGATCGTGGGGATTTGCGGGGGGAGAGTGGGTTGCGAGTTGTGGAGATGGGATAGCTGGGGGGGTTGTGCGGAGGAGCTTGGGTCAGGGCTTGCGACGGCGGGCGAGGAGGAGGGTGGAGGGTGCCAGGAATGCGACGGCGGCGGGTTCGGGGATTGCGGTGAGGCGGCCGGCGCCGCCGAGGAGTGCGGCGACGAAGCCTTCGATGTCGGAGTCGAGGACTTCGCCGTCGGCGTTGAAATCGCCGATGAAGGTGAAATCGGCTTGGGTGCGGGTGGGGAAGAGCGCGACGAGGCCGGCGAAGTCGCCGGTGAGTGCTTTGACAAAGAGTGAGATGTCGGAGTCGAGGACTTCGCCGTCGAAGTCGAAGTCGCCGAGGGTGGGGGCGGCGACGGTGGTGACGGGTTGGCGGCGGACGTTTTCGTAGCCGAAGGCGTTGAGCGTGATGCCGTAATCGACTTCGACGGTGATATCGGCAAAACCATAGAAGATATCGAACGCCGACGTGCCGGCGGGGTCGCGGATGGTCAGACCAAGGAACCCGCGTCCCGGAGTGGGCCAGTTGCCAAAGTTCGGGCCCAGGTCGGAGAAGCCTGCGCCGGGGGATTGGAAGCCGGTGTCCGGGGTGATGACGTCGCCGTCGGCGAATCTGGCCGGGTTGAGGTTGGTCGAACTGGTGTAGATCACGCCATTGCCGCGGGAGAAGAAACCCTGGGTGAAGATGTTGGCGGGGTTTCCGCTGAAACGTCCGTCGGAGAAGAGGAAGTACTGCCCGTCGGCGAAGAGCGGAGTGGGGAAGACTGCGCCGCGGACCTGGGTGGTGCCCGTGAGTAGGTTGAACCAGACGCCGGCCCCGTCGCTGTTGCCGCCGGCTTGGTTGGTGCCCGATCCCGTGGTGGTTCCGGGCGGGGCGATGTGGTAGACCAGTTCGGCGGAGGTCACAGCGGGGAACGCCATCGCGATGGCGGTGGCAAGCACAAGACTCTTACGCATACAAATCTCTCGTTTATGGTTGGCTGTTGGCTGGTCCGAATTGGACAGTATCCGGCGACACCGGATGTTCAAGACCAAACGCGCGTGGTGTTTTTTCCCGGGCGTATGGTTCGGGGGGA
>JBBRUM010000165.1:0-7850 GCA_038247815.1 Tepidisphaerales bacterium
CTGCCCAGCTCGGGGCTCATGCGATACCTCCCGAGCAACCTCGTCGCCTTCCACCACCAAGCCTCCCAGAACCCCGACTACGCCGACCTCCTCCGCGGCTTGGACCTCCCCAACTGGATCTTCCCCGCCACCGCCTCAGCCGAGCTCGCCAAGCCGCCCGTCACTTGGACCCCCACAGGCAAGACCGACGCCCTCGCCCGCGGTAGCGACGACATCGTCCGCTACTACTTCGGCCGAATCCCCATCCAAGGCGGGTCGTTCCTCGACCGTTTTCTCTCGGTCCCCTGGGGCGCGTGGTCCACGGTGGCATTGGCGTGGGGCGCACTGCTCGCCTGCTTGGGCGGCTTGATCCTTTGCGGCGCCGTAATCGTCCGACGCCAGTGGTCCGACAACGAACGTCTCCCGTTCCCCCTCGCGGGAGTCTTCCAATCCGTCATCGAGCAGCCCCAGCCGGGCCACTTTCTCAACCCCCTCCTGCGGTCCCCGCTCTTCTGGATCGCCTTTTTCGCCGTCTTCCTCGTCCACTGCACCAACGCCCTTTACTCGTACTACCCCCGCTACGTTCCCCAGATCCCGCTCGGGTTCGACTTCAACAACGTCATGAACCAGGAGCCGGTCTCCTTCGTCGAGTGGTATTTCAAGAAGGCGAACCTGTATTTCTGCATTGTCGGGTTGGCGTTTTTCCTGCAGTCGGCCGTGAGCTTTTCTCTGTGGTTCTTCGTCGTGGCGCTGCAGGTCGTTGCGATCATTTACGGCACATACCAGGAGCAGCTCACCGACGGTATGCGCGCCGACCAGAACTTCGGCGGTGTCGTGGCGTTCGCGGCGTCGGTGTTGTTCATAGGTCGGGCGCATTGGGTGCTGGTGTTCAAGCAGATGATCCGCGGCCGCTCGGGCGACGAGCCCGCCGGGCGGTACCTGTCCTACCCCGTCGCCGGCTGGGGGCTGCTGGCGTGCTCGCTCGGCGTGTTCATCTGGCTGTGGATGGCGGGGTGTACGGCGATGGGCGCGGCGGTCCTCGTGCTCTTGCTGCAACTGTTCTTCCTCGTCATCGCCCGGATCGTCGCCGAGACCGGCATTCCGTTCGTTCAGTTCAACTCGCAGCTTTTCCGGGTCTGGACCTTCCTCGCCCCCCTTGGTATCCGCACGACCAACACCAGTTTTTTCTACTCCGCCTGGTTCCACGGCTTGCTCGTGCACGACATGCGCGAATCTGCCGCCGTGTTCACGGGGCAAGCCCTGCGCATGGCCGACCAGGGCGCGTATGACACCGAGCGCGGCTGGCGGAGAACCTGGCCCCTGGCCGCATGTCTGGTTCTCGCCCTCTCCAGCGGATTCGTCATCTCCGGCGCCGCCATGCTTTACGTCGAGTACTCCTACGCCGCCCCCCTCGACCGCAACTCCGTCCCCCCCGTCAACAGTTACGCGATTGACGGCCAGCCCAAGGGCCAGATTCTCGAGCCCTCCGTCAACTATTTCCGCGGCGGCACCGGCGCCAACGACTCGCACTCCGCCCTCGGCAACTTCGGCTTCGGAGCCGCCCTCACCGGGTTCCTCGCCGCCATGCGTCTTCGGTTCGCCGCCTGGCCGCTGCACCCGGTCGGGTTCCTACTCATGTACTCCTACCCCATGCGGATGATTTGGTTCTCGGTGTTCGTCGGCTGGCTGTGCAAGGCAATTGTCGTCCGATTCGGCGGGATCGACCTGTTCCGCGCCCTCCGCCCCGTCTTCCTCGGCTTGATCATCGGCGAAGCAGCCGCCGTCGCCTTCTGGCTCCTCACCAACCTCGTCCTGGTCCAACTCGGGATCGAATACTACAAAACCTCCATCCTCCCAACATAGAAGCGCCCGAAATCCGAAGCTCGAAACCCGAAATTCGAAGAAGCCCCAAACCCAAAGCCCAAAGAATCCCCCCAGAAGAATCCAACCACCCATTACCAACTAAACCTGACATCTGACATCTGACATCCCGCATCTCCCCTTCCCCCTCCCATGCTTCCCTTCGCCTGGCACAGGCTCATCCTTTCGATCCCCGACAAATGGAGCCCCCTCAAGCTCTCCGGCGACGCCCGCAAAGGCTCAGCCGAGTTCGCCGACCTCCACCGCCCCCGCCTCGCCCTGCGCTGGGACACCCTCAAGAAACCCCCCACCGACCCCGAGGCCCTCCTCCGCAGGTCCCTTCTCGCCGAGATCGGCTCCCTCGCCGCCACCGAAGCCCGCCCCCCCGCAACCCTCCCCACATCCGCCTCCCACTGCCTTCTCTACGAAGACAACGAGCCCTACAAACGCGACCTCGCCGTCGCGTACTTCCCAATCTCCCGCCGCATCGTCCAGCTCTCCTACCCCATCCGCCGCCGCGAAAACACGCTCGAACATGACCTCCTTCCCAGCCTAGCCGACATTCCCCCCTCCGACCCGGCCCCCTGGAGTATCTTCGAGCTCACCTGCCTCACCCCCCCCTCCCTCCGCCTCGAACGCCACCGCCTCAACGCCGGCGACCTGTCCCTCTTCTTCGTCGGCCCCCGCCGCGCCGGGGGCCTGATCCAGCCCGGCGTGTGGTTCTCCGTCCGCCAGATCGCCGTCGCCACGCTCGCGCTGCAGCGCACCAAGCTCTTCGGCTGGGCCCGTGCCATGCAGAAACCCGACGACCGCATCTACCGCCACGCCAGGTCCTCCCAATCCACCACCCTCACCGTCGCCGGCAACGAATTCCCAGCCGAGCTTCTCACCATGCGCCGCCGCCGCCGATTCGCCTTCCTCCGCTGGTTCCCCAAACACTGCCACACCCTCGCCTGCCACGACACCGCCCGCGACCGCCTAGTCATCGTCCACGGCACCGACGAACCCACCCTACGCGAACTCGCCGCCACCCTGGGCGCGTCCACTCCTGCCTAGCCCGATGGAGTAAACCCTAAACTCGAATCCCGAAATCCGAAACAGTGCTCGAAACCGCAAACCCCAGATTCGAAAGGCAAAGGACCACGCCCGACCTCAACCTTTCGGATTTCTCCCCTTCGAATTTTGACCATGATTTCGGATTTCGACCTTCGGACTCTCCCCCCTAAGCTCCCTCGATGTTCTCCTTCTTCCGCCCCAAAAAATCCGCCTTCTCCCGAGCCCAGCAGCTCTCCGCCAAGCCCGTCCGCCTCGTCGCCGCCGAACTCCAGCCGATCGACTCCGGCGGCGCCAAAATCACCGTCCCCCTTCGCCCCCGCCGTGTGCATCGCCTCCTGCTCCGCTTCCCCGAGAACGCCACCAAAACCTTCGAGCTCGATTCCGTCGGCGTCTACGTCTGGCAAATCTGCGACGGTAAAACCTCCGTCCAGTCCCTGATCATCAAGGTCTCCAAGCACCTCAAAATCTCCCCCCGCGAAGCCGAGGTCGCCACCATGACCTTCCTCCAAACCCTCATGAAAAAAGGCCTCATCGGCCTGGAGCTTCGCAAGCCCAAACCCGCCGCCAACTCCTAACCTCCACCTCCCCCCCGAAACCCCCGCACTTCCACCGTCCCGTCCGTCCCCACCACCACCCGCACCGCCCCCCACTCCGAAGTCCTCACCATTTTCACCCCTGTTTCCCGCGCCATCTCCCTGTGAAACTTCGCCTGCCGTCCGCTGGGCGTCGCGTCGTCACTGACAATCACCACGCCCGCCTCCGTCGCCCGGATCAGCGGCAGCAGCGTCGTCTCCCAGCTCCCGTGGTGCGGGGCGATCAGCACATCCCCCCGCACCATTGCCCCCTGTCTCAGCACCGCCCGCTGGCCAACTTCCTCCACGTCGCTCCCCACCACCACCACCCTCCCCGCAAACCCCACCCGCAGCACCAGGCTCCCGTCGTTCTCGCTCATCCCACGCCACCCGTCCCGCTCGGGGTGCACCACGTCGATCCGCACCGCGCCAGCTTCGATCACGTCCCCCTCAGCCACCACCCGCACCGGCACGCCCACCTCCCGCGCCGCCGCCACAGCCCGCCCAGCCGGTCCGCCCCCGTCCCGCCCCACCGCCGCCATCAGCCCCTCGCCCACGACCAGTTCCCCCACGCCCCTCCGCCGGATCAGCAGCTCGGCCCCGCTCGTGTGGTCCGAGTCCGGATGCGTCAACACCAGCGTCCGCACCCGCCGCACGCCGCTCGCCCGCAAAAACGGCTCGACAATCCGCCGATACACATCCCCCCCGTTGCTCCCCGCGTCGATCACAATCGCCCCGCCCGCCACAGCCGCCCCGTCCACCACAATGCTCTGCGCCGACCCCACGCTCAGCACCGTCATCCGCATTCCCCCCACCCCGTCCACTGCCCACAACGGCAAGAGTGGCATGCCCACCGTCGCCACAAGCCCCACGCCCCACGCCGCCGCCCGCACCCGCCTCCCCCGCCTCGCCCCCCGCTCGGCCGCCGCCTCGTCCGTCCGCACCCCCGCACTCCGCTGCGCCTCTCCCCACCTTCGCACGCCTCCCCACATCGGCAAGCATAAACACACCACCCCCAGTACCGCCGCCCACCCCGGCAGCGCCGCTACTCCCACATCCCCGGCTGGAATCCCCGCCATCCCCTGCACACTCCCGCTGAGCGCCTTCGCCGCCCACCCCGCCCCCCACGCCCACACCCCCGCACCCCAGGGAATCGCCGCCGTCAGCACCACCTTCATCCCCGCCACCACTATCGCAAAAAACACCACCGGCGCCAGCGCCACACTCGCCACCGCGGCCCACGGCGACACCTGCTGAAAGTGAAACGCAACTATCGGCCCAGCCGCCATCCACGCCACCACCGCCCCCGCCCCCGTCGTCACCCCCCACCCCCAGAACCAGCCCCGCACCCGCGCCCCCCACCCCGCACGTCCCCCGGCCAGCCACGCCACCACTGTTCCCATCCCCGCCCCCGCCCGTCCAGACCTTCCCCCCGCCAGCCCGCGTCCCGTCGCCTCGAGCCAGCGGTCGGCCACCATCACGTCCCGGTCGCGAAACTCCCGCAAAAACCCCGCCAGCGCCGGCGTTCCCACGCACAGCACCCACACCACGAAAAACGTCAACTGAAACCCCGGCCTCAGCGCCACCGTCGGCTCCCACAGCGCCATCCCCACGCAACACGCCCCCAGCAGGTTGACAACGCTTACCCCCCGCCCCAATAGCAGCCCCACACCCACCACCCCCGCCAGCAACACCGACCGCGTCACCGCCTCCCCCGGAACCACCGCCAACCCGTATCCCACGATCACCATCAACGTCGCCACCAGCGCCCGCCGCGGCGACAACCACCCCGACAACCCCACCGCCATCAGCCCCCGCAACAGCACAAACACAAACCCGCCCACCACCGCCAGGTGCGTCCCCGAAACCGCCAAATGGTGCGTCACCCCCAGCCGCTGAAACGCATCCCTCACCTCCCCCAGCCGAGAATCCACCTCCCCCAAAAACAGCGCCCGCATGAGTAACTCCTCCCGCCCCATCCCGCCTCCATCTCCCCCCTCAAACCCCCGCGACAACAAACCCGTCGCCCCCGCACGCCACCACCCCAGCCTCGGCCCCTCCCCACGGCTCACCACCCGCACCTGCTCCCCCGACCGCACATCCACCGTCGCCCGAACCCCCGACACCGCGTCCAGCCAGGCAAAGTCCGTCTCCCCCGGATTCGCCGGCGCTCCCGCCCGCGACATCTCCCCCAACACCTCCACCCGATCCCCCGCCCGCACCCCCACAACACCCCCCACCCGCACCCTCACCCGGCCTGAAACGCCCCGCCCTCCCACCTCAATCGCCCGACCCGTCCACGCCACACCCCCATCGCCCCTCGCCCCAGCCGACCACCTCGGCGCATCGTCCACCCGCATCTCCATCCGCACCAACTCCCCCCGACCCGCCACCACCAGCCTCCCCACGTCGTTCGCCTCAACCCGCCGCAACTCCACCTGCACCAGCCCCACCCCCAAACACACCACCGACGCCAGCAACGCCCACGCCTTCCACCTCACCCCGGCTGCGAAGTACCCCGCCAACCCCAGCGCGGCAGCCGCCATCGCCCACTCCCCCCGCCCCGCAACACCCACCCCCACGAGCACCCCCAAGCACAGCGACACCGCCACCCACGCCAACGGCGCAACCGTCACCCGCTCTTCTTCCGTCGGTTCAAACATCGTTCGCCACCGGTGGCGAAGAACACTTTACCCCACACCCGAGCCCGATACCCGGTTCACAACGCTTCGCCAAGGTCAAACTTCGGCGCCCACCCCGTCTCGGCTGTGATCTTCGACGTATCCACAAGCCCCGTCATCTCGCCCACCGGCTTGCGCAACTCGACGCCCTTGTAAAACCGCTCGATGAGCTCAGGTACCGGAATCGCCGTCATCGTCGACCGCCCAGCCGCAAAGTACTGCCTGTACCCCGGCAGGCTCGTCTTCAGCACCGCCAGCACCAAGCTCGCCGCGTCCTCCGAGTGCAGGCACGTGAATCCCTCGTCCAGCAGCGTCCAATCTCGAATCTTATCGCTCCTGAACTTCTTCAGCCGCGGCCACCATTCCGGGCTGCTCGTCCACGGCAAACGGATCACCACCGTCTCGATCCCCGCCGGCGCAAGGTAAAACTCGCACAGGTTCTCCCCCGCCCTCTTGCTTAACGAATACGGATTCTTCGGATTCGCCGGCGTGTCCGAGTCCAGCGGGAGATACTTAAGCGCCGACGGCGGCGTCTTGCTCTCCTCCTCGCGCGAGTGCCGGTCCCCGCTGATCACCTGAACCGATGATATGAAAACCACTTTCTTCAGCCCCAGCTCCTTGGCGGCTTGGAAAACGTTCATGTTCATCTGGCAGTTCTCCCCGTACACCGCCTGCGCGTCCCCACCCTCGGGGAAAAACGGGTGGTTCCCCATGTGCACCACCGCCTCGCAATCCTCCATCACCCGGTACACCCCGTCCCGGTCCAACAGGTTCAGCACCTCCACCTTCACAGGCAGATCCCGACGCACCCTCCGGTCAGTAAGCCGAAGCTCGAATCCCGCGCCATGCAGAACCCGCGCCATCACCGACCCCACACGTCCCGCTGCCCCGGTAATCAGTACCTTCAACCCGTCTCCTGATGAAACCTTCAAGCCACGACTTTAGCACCAACCCGCACCCCCGTCTCCCCACTTCCAACCCTCACCCCCCGGCCATCGCAAACTCCGCCGCAGCCGCGTCCCGCGCCGCCTCCTCGTCGTCGGGACCCACCTCCCCGGCATCCACCACTCGCGCTGGCGACTCTTCCACAACCCCCGCCGCAGCCTGCGCCTCGGCAAAAAGTCGCTTCTGCTCCATCCGCTTGCGCTTCTCCGTCGCCTCGCCCCGCAACTGCACGCTTCCGCTCCCCAGCAGCCTGTCCAAGTCTTCGATCAAGTCGCTGGTGATCCGCACCCCCGCCTCCCCGCCCACCTTCATCGTCACCGTCTTCCCCTCCACCGGAACCAGCACGAACCACTCCTTCTTCCCCGCGTGCTTCCGCGCAAGTTCCTTGATCTCCCCGATCACCCCAGCCCCGTGACGCGTCCGGTCGAGCTTGATCCCCAGCGCCGTCGTGAGCTTCGCCACCGCCTCCCGCACCGGAATGATGTCGTTGACCATCAGGCTCGGCGTCTCCCTCTTCCGGTCCACCTTCCCCTTCACGAACACAATCTGGTCCGACTTGAAGACCTCGGGATACCTCCCCGAAATGTCGGCGAACGTCTCCGCGAAGCACATCCCCTCGATCTTCCCCTCGAAGTCCTCGAACTCGACGATCGCCCACTTCTGACCCGCGCTCCGCCCGCTCTTGGCCACCTTCGGCCGCACAGCCGAGATCATCGCCCCGATCATCACCTCCGTCCCCTCCCCCGCCAGCAACGCC
>JBBRUM010000166.1:0-7830 GCA_038247815.1 Tepidisphaerales bacterium
AGGATGCAACGCGCCCCGACGGCGTTGGCGCGTTCCACGGCGGCTTCGGAGACTTTGGTACCCTCGATGACGTCGGTGCCATGCGGGAGGTGGAGGTTGTGGGCTTCGGTCGCCCCCCAAGGCAGCACGGCGACGTTGGGGGCGAGCTCCCGTAGTTGCGCCAGCGACGCTTCCAACGCGACAAACGGCCGTGCGGTGTAGGGCATCTGGCCCAGCGTACCACCCCCGCGCCGCATACGAAAAACGCCCGCAGCCGTTTCCGACTGCGGGCGATGGGGTCTCGTTGGGGAATCGCGGTGTTACGCGCTCTGTTTCCGCGCTTCGTTGGGCATGAGTTCGATGGCCGACTGGCGGCCTTCGACGACGGCTTCGTTAATGACGTACTTGCGGCCCTGTGCTTGGTCGGGCAGGCGATACATGAGGTCGAGCATGATCTCTTCGCAGACGGCGCGGAGTGCGCGGGCTCCGGTTTCGCGCTTCAGGGCGCGGGAGGCGATGAGCTCGAGCGCCTTGGGGGTGAACTCCAGCTCGGCGCCTTCCATGCGGAAGATCTTCTGGTACTGCTTGACGATCGCGTTCTTCGGCGCCGACAGGATGTTTACCAGCGTCGGAACGTCCAGCGGTTCGAGCGGGGCACATAGCGGCAGTCGGCCGACGAACTCGGGGATCATCCCGAACTCGACCAAGTCCTCCGGCTGAACCTGCGCCAGCACGGCCGACTTATCGCGGTCGGTTTCGGAGACGGCGTTTTCGGAACCGAACCCGATCATCTGCCTGCCGAGGCGCTTGCGGATGATGTCCGACAACCCGACGAACGTCCCGCCGCAGATGAACAGAATGTGCGTCGTGTCCATCTGGATGTACTGCTGCTCGGGGTGCTTCCGCCCGCCTTGGGGAGGAATGTTGGCGACGGTGCCCTCGAGCATCTTGAGCAGCGCCTGCTGCACGCCTTCGCCCGATACGTCGCGGGTGATCGAGACGTTGTTCTGGGTCTTGCCGATCTTGTCGATTTCGTCGATGTAGATGATCCCGCGCTGTGCGGCTTCGAGGTCGTAGTCGGCCGACTGCAGGAGCTTAAGGAGAATGTTCTCGACGTCCTCGCCGACGTACCCGGCTTCGGTGAGCGTGGTTGCGTCGCCGATGGCGAAGGGGACGTTGAGGACTTTGGCAAGCGTCTTGGCCAGCAGCGTCTTACCCGAGCCGGTGGGCCCGATCAGCAGCACGTTGGACTTGTCGATGTCGATCTCGTCCTTGGTGGCCGGGGCGACGCCGTCGGGCTTATCGAGGGAGGACAGCCTCTTGTAGTGATTGTGTACGGCGACGGACAGGGCTTTTTTCGCGTACTTCTGGCCGACCACATACGAGTCGAGGAACTCGGAAATCTGCCGCGGCGAGGGGATCGAATTGAACATCGGCTGGGAAGCCGACATTTTGCGTTTTTCCTGCCTGATGATGTTGTGGGCGAGGTCGACGCAGTTGGCGCAGATAAAGACGTCGGAGGGTCCCTCGACCATCGGTCCGACGTCGCGAGAAGACTTGCCGCAGAACGAACAGGTGGTCACCCGCCGTCCGCGGAACCCCCCTCCGCCCCCTCCGCCACTGCCTGTGCCCCCACCGCCACCGCCCGAAGGGCTGTTCACTGGAGGACTGTTCTGGTTACCGCCACCCGGGCGATTCGTGCTGGCCATCGGTGTTCCTATTGCTCCGTTTCGGGTGAGACTGTTCCGGCGATCGAGGCAGCGTGTCTGACGCCTTGACGGCGGGACACCCCTCAACAGTGTTATCGAATGCCTTGGGGGGCGGACTTGACCATCGTTAAACATCCCCGCAGCGCAATCCTATTTTTACACCCCTTCCGCCCTGAGTGACAGCGAAATCATCGCCAAACCCCCTCTTATGGGAAGCCCATAACCCACACATTCCAACCCGCCGCACCTTCAAATTGCCCCCGCGAGGCTTGAAACCTACCCCCCTACACCGATGGCGACGAGCACCCGAAGCCTCCCAGAATACCAAATTTGTGTATTGCACATTACTCTATCCGTTCCGCGCAAACTGCATGTGAGCGGCCAACCGACTGCCGCAGGATTCGTTAATCTTGATTTGGTTCGACCAATTTCTTCGCATCGCCAAGCGTTTCCACGACTCGCAAGACACGGTTGAGCTGCGTTCGAAGAAGAGTGTCGCGGACCATTAAACGGGGAGACACCAAGACCATTTGGCAGTCGAGCTCGTTGGCGACGCGGTTAACTTGCAGGAGCATCCCCAAGCCCGGGGTTGTAATGATTTCGACTTGTGAGAGGTCTACGGCGACAGCGTATTTGCCGGATTCCACTGCCGCAAGGATGCGCTTTCGCACGTCCTCGACGGTGTTTAACGTGATTTCGACTTCGACGGTAACGACAGTCATCGAGGTTGACGATAGGGGAGCAAGCCGCAATTTTCGGCGGTCAGGAGAAAAACGGGTTCACGAGAGTCGTGGAAGACTTAGGGAGTCGGGGGTTTTTCGCCGGGTGGGATTTCGGGTTCGTTGGTTTCGACGAGGTCTTGTGCGAGTCGGGAGAGGAAGAACTGGAGTTCGAGTTCGGCGACGGCTTTGGGCAGTGGGTCTCGGAGGTCGTACTGGTGGGTGTGGTCGTCGGCTGCGTCGTCGTTTCGGCGTTCGCCTTCGGTGATGATGTGGTGTTCGAAGGATACGGCGTCTTCGTGGGATTGCATGACGACGAGTTCGCCCCACCGCCAGGCGAGGTGGACTCGGATGGCGATTTGGTTTCCCCAGGTGGAGACGCGGTGGACGATTCGGTTTTCGCGGAGTGTTTTGACGAGGTCGTCGAGCGCCGGGAGGAAGGAGGTGCGTTGGAAGTCGGCGTAGTTTTGGTTGAAGAGTTGTTGGGACTCCATGGCTTCGCGTTCGGCTGCGAGTTTGTCGGGTGGTACTTCGCGGAAGGTGACTGCGCGGGCGAAGAACCACTTGGAGAAGGCCTTGTCCATGGGGGTGATGATAGAAGTGGCGGGTGTTGTAGGGAAGGAATTTTGGGGGATTGGGTGGGCACGTTTGTGGCGGGTATGCATGGCGTGTGTTGGATTTGTGTTCGGGATCCAACTGTTGGCGACTCGGGGTGTCCAAGGCGTGTGGGGTTTGTCGCTCGGCTGTGGTGTGGCGGCGGGATGGGTGATCTGGGTAGGTGAACATCGGGATTTTCGGGCTTGGACGGTGACGACAGTGTGTCAGTCTGGCCGGAAATGCGTGGTGTAAGGTGATGGCTTCTGGCGTAGACTGTGTTGCGTCGGGAGATAAATAGAAGGAGCAAGTGACTAAAAGTTACCGTCAACTGCATGCGGCGTATCGGGTGGTGAGCGACGTGCTATCGACCGGTCCGGACCCGGTGTTGTCGAAGCAGGTGTTGCTGAACCGGCTGGTGGACCGTTTGGCGTGCTTCCGCGGTGTGTGCACGGTGTATTCGGATTTCACCGCGGAAGGGCGTACACGTCTGATCGACGTGGCGTTCGTGGGCGCAGCCGATGCGCTGCCGTTCGAGCGGGGGAGGAACGGCCCGGAGTGCGCCAATCCGAGGATCAACCCGCTGACGGACCGCTGCGCACGACACGGGGCGAACCTTGCGGTGCTGCACCGGCGGACACTGATGTCGGATGCGGACTGGGAGCGTTCGGGAATTGGCCCGGGGGTCCGTGCGGCGGGGCTGGGGGAGCTGATGTGCGCCTGGTACCGGCGCTCCGACGGGAGCGCGTTTACCCTGGGGTTGTTCAAGTCGATCGGCGGCGGGGCGTTTACGCTGGGCGACTTCAGGCTGGTGCGGATGGTGTTGAAGGAGCTGCGGCGGTTGTCGGAGTCTGGGCGGTTTCTCGACCGCCCCGCGGGGATCGACCCGCCGGGATTGACGGTCCGAGAGAAACAAGTGCTGGCACTGCTGCTCAAGGGGTGCTCGGGGAAAGAGGTGGCGTCGCATCTGGGGATTTCGTGTTTGACGGTGGCGGGGTACGTGAAGGACTTGTACAGGCAGTTCGAGGTACACTCGCGGTCGGAGCTGTTGGCCAAGTTCATTCGCCGGTGAGCCGGTGGTGGAAGCGGCGGTGCGGCCCGACAGGGGAGACGGCCACGGCGGCGAAGATTGCGTGGGTTCGGTCGGGCGGCGGGGTGGCGGCGTGCGTGGCGGCGTGCGTGGTGGTCGCGGCGCTGTTGGCGGGCGGCTGGGCGTCAGTGGGCTGCGCGCCCGGGGCAGGCAAGAGTGGGTCGGCGACGCCGGCGGCGACTCCACTTGGCGGTACATAATGGAAACTGACTTCGGTGCGGGGCGTGGCGGCGGTGGTCGACCCCGACAAGCTCGATGGTGCGCACCTGGAGTTTGACGGGAAGACGGATCGGGTGCTCGGGTCGGGCGGGGTGAACCGGCTTAAAGGGTCGTACAGGGTGGACGGGGAGACGATCACGTTCGGGCCGATGGCTCAGACGCGAATGGAAGGTCCGCCGGAGCTGATGAAGCAGGAGTTTGCGGTCGGGCGGGCGCTGGAGGAGGTGCGAACGTTCTCGATTTCAGGCGGGAATCTGACGCTGTACTCGGCGACGAGGGAGGAACTGGTGAAGTTCACGGCAAGGAGGTCGGCCGGGAAGTGGGCGGCCGGGGGCGCGAAGTAACCGCGATTACCAACCGGCAGAGGTGGCGTTCGGGCGGCGAGGCGAGTTAAATCGTGGCATGGCAGCCAATGGAAACGCGCTTCGGTCGGGAATCTTCATTGTGTCGGCGGCGTTGGTATGCCTCGCCGTGGTGATCGTCGTCTCCGGACCGGACCGGTTCGCGTCGAAGACGAAGTACGTGGCGGTGTTTGGCGTCACCGACGATTTGCAGGGCGTGCGGGCGGGGGACGAAGTGCGACTGGGCGGCGTGCGGGTGGGGAACGTCAAGTCGGTGGTGGTCAACACCGAGATTGAAGTGCCGGACATTCGGGTGACGGTCATGTTGCCGACGAAATACGTGGTGCGTGAGGGTGCGACGATTTCGGTGGGGGGGCTGATCGGGTCGGCGTGGTTGAACGTGGACTCGCTGGGGGCTTCGGCGAATTCGAGGTTGCCGGAGGGGGGAGTGATCCAGGGGGCGCCGAGCGCGTTGACGCGGCTGAGTCAGTTGGCGCCGAAGCTGGACGCGATTCTGGCCGATGTGAAGAGTCGTACGCTCCCCGGGATAGACAGGACGATTGAGGAGTATCGACTGGTCGCGGCGGACGCTCGGGCGAAGAACCTACCGGCGATCGAGACGGCGGCCAACACGGCGCGGCAGTTGCTCGAGGACGTGCGGGCGCAGATCACGCCGATTATCGAGCGATACGCGGGCGTCACGACGGCGGCCCAGCGGGCGGCGACGAACATCGGCGACTTTGTCGGCCCGGGCGATGGTCCGGCGAGCTTCGATTTCCGCAAGTCGCTGGCCAACGTCAAAGACGCCACGGGAACGGCCAAGGAACAGCTCCCGATCATCACCGAGAAGGTCAAGACCGTGCTCGACCAACTCGATGAACGACTGACGCAACTCAAGGGCACCGCCGACGACCTGCGCACGTCGATGGCCAACGCCCGCGAAGCCACCGGCGAGATCCGCGAGATTCTGGTCGACAGCCGCACGCGGATCGACCGGATCGTGGCGTCGGTGGAAGCCACCACCAACAACGCCAAGGCCTTCAGCTCCGAGGTGCTTCGGCGGCCAAGCCGGCTGATCTGGCGTGACGACGCGAAGACGCAGAACAACCTGGGTGTGTATCAGTCGGCGCGGCAGTTTGCCGAAGGTGCTCAGGAGCTCAATGACGCGGCTGCGATGCTCCGCGACGCGTTGCGTGACCCGCGAATTACAGACGAGGAGCTGAAGCGCCGGGTGAAGTTGCTCGAGACGAGTTTTGACAAGTTTGGGACTGTCGAGGAGCAGCTTTACAACAGCGTCAAGCCCTGAGCGGGGGGCGGCGGTTACTCGGCTGCCAGGACGCGGACGGGGATGATGCGGCGGCCCCACTGTTTGGCGTCTTCGTGGGAGTCGAAGTAGACGTCGAGCTTGTTGCCTTTGATGGCGCCGCCGCGGTCGATGACGGGGACGGGTGAGGCGTTGTAATAGCCCGGGATGGAGAGCTGGGTGTTGAAGGGGAGTAGGCGGGTGTCGGCTGCGACGAACCGGCCTTCGTTGTGGGTGACGGGTTTACCGGAGGCGGTGATGCCCTGGGCGTTTTCGCCACAGCACTTGGTGCATGGGCAGTAGGCGGTGACTTCCATCATCATTACGCGGTATCGGGGGAAGGTGTCGGCGGATTTGGTTTCGAAAGGGGTGGTGGGGGTGGGAATCTCGGGTGTGTCGCGGAGGAGTTCGGAGGAGTTGTAGGTGTCGGCGGGGCGGAGGGTGGCGGCTGCGGGGATGGCGGTGGTGAGGTCGGTTTGGGCGACGAGTGGAACGGCGGTGGTGGGTCGTGTGAGTGCGGCTTGGAGGAGTGGGGAGAAGGTAGGTGCGGGGGCGGCGATACCGGCTGCGTTGGCGGTGGAAGGGGATTGGGGCATTGCGGCCAATCCAGAGAGTCCGCAGGCGAGTCCGCAGGCGAGAATGGCGATCCTGCGGTGGAAGGGGCGCGCGGCGATGATCTTGGCGGGTGTTGCAGTCATCAATTCGTTTACCTTTGGGCAAGGACCGTGGACGCGTCGGGGGCTTGACAGGACCCTGAACCAGCGAGCCGTTGCCCCAAACGTACATCCGCCAGAAAATGGAGACGGACGGCAGGGGAGACCCGTTGCCGTCCATGGCGTTTGGTGAGGACTGTGCCGGTTATAGGGCGGAGAAACAGGGATGAGCAAGGCAATTTTGAGGTTGTTCTTTATTGGACTGGCAGCATGATTCTGTAGCGCAATTGTTGCGCACCTCCCGTTTAATCCGGATGTTGTGTGGAAGCCACATGACAACACCATCCCTCGTCGGAAGGCGGAGGGAGTGGGGGGGGCTTGTAGTTGGTAGCGGTGTGCGACATGCTGCTGGGCATGAAGATTCTGGTCATTGGTGGGACGGCGTTTATGGGTCCCTGGGTGGTGCGGGAACTTGTGGCGGCGGGCCATGAGGTTACGGTGTTTCACCGGGGCAAGACGCTGAGCGAGCTTCCGAAGTCAGTGAAGTCCGTTCGGGGGGACCGGCATGCGTTGCAGCAGCATATTGACGCACTGCGCGAGGTCCGGGCGGATGTGGTGCTCGACATGATCTGTTTCGCGCGGACGGACGCGGCGGACTTGGTGGGGGTTTTTGCGGGGTACGTGCCCCGGGTGGTGGTGGCGTCGAGCTGCGACGTGTATGCGGCGTTCGGCGGGCTGATCGGGGTGGAAGACCGCACGCCGGGCACGGGGGCGCTGACCGAGGACGCGGCGCTGCGGACCAAGCGTTATCCGTTTCGCGCCCAAGCCAAGGGTTCGTCGGACATGATGTACAGCTACGACAAGTTGGACGTGGAGGAGGCGTTGGCGGGTGTCACGGGGCTTGCTGCGAGCTTTGTTAGATTGCCGATGGTGTACGGCGAGGGGGACCGTCAGCGGCGGCTGGCGCCGTACTTGAAGCAGATGAAGGAGACGGGTGGGATTGTGCTGGGCGCGTCGCACGCGGGGTGGGTGTCGACGCGTGGGTTTGTGGAGAACATGGGGGTTGCGGTGGCGGCGATTGTGACGGACGGGCGGGCGGCGGGGCGGGTGTACAACGTTGCGGATGGGACGGCGTTGACGGAGGAGGCGTTTGCGAGAGCGGTGGCGGTGGCGGCTGGGGTGGGGGCGGAGGTGGTGAAGGTGGTCGGAGACGACGAGGTTCC
>JBBRUM010000167.1:0-7812 GCA_038247815.1 Tepidisphaerales bacterium
GTTCAGTCAGATGGGCCTTTTCCGGGGCACGAGGTTCGACGCCACTCCGATTGTCGACGCCCGGGAACTGCTCTCCGACCTGATCGTCACCCAGCCAGAGCTTGCGCGACAGGAAAGCTTGCCCAGTGTCGTGGGGCGGATAGACGAGGCCCAGGCCCGCAAACTTTTGCAGACCGCAGACTGGTACGGCAAGACCAACCAGTTTCGGGGAGCTGTCTATATCTATCGCCTGCTCATCGAGCAATATGCCGAATCGGCCGACGCCACCACCGCAAAAGATCGACTGGCTAACATTCCTGAACGGTTTCTGAGTGACCCGGCTCCGGGAACCACCCAGCCGCCGGAGCGGGGCGACCGTGGTTTGGCGTTGCCATCGACCGGGCCGACCACAAACGGATCTGGACAGTGAGCAACATGACTGCTTTCGCTGGTGGAATCATGACCAAACGGATCTTGATCGTTGCGGCCGCGGTGTTTGTTGCTTTGGCGGCCAGCGGCTGTAACTACCAGACGACCGGCGACTTCAACCCGGACGTCAATCGAGGGTATCAGTGGCGGTCGTTATATCGGGAAGACATTCAGACGGTAGCCGTGCCGATCTTTACCACCCGCACGTTCCAGCGCGGAGTCGAGAACAACCTCACCAAAGCGGTTATTCAGCAGATGGAGCTGCGGACCCCTTACAAGGTGGTACCCCGCGACCAAGCCCAGACGATTCTCGAGGGGGAGATCGAGTCGGTGGAGGTCGATGTGATCAGCTCGTCGGGGCAAACGGTTCTGCCGCAGGAGCAACTGCTTACATTCCGCGTCAATTTTACGTGGAAGGACATCCGCACGGGCCGGGTGCTGGTGGACCGCAGGTCGTTTACGCAGTCGGCGACGTATTACCCGACTCTGGGCGAGGGCAGATTCATCGGCACTCAGAACGCGACGGAGAAGCTCGCCATCGCCATCGTCCAGCAACTCGAAGCCGATTGGTAAGTCATGCCGGCCCGGAGGGGTCGGAGCGTACGACAGTCGGGGGGGCAGTCGGGGGGTCGGCGCGTCAGTGGTTTTGACATGGAAAGTTGGCAGTGGTGAACCGTATCATTGCAGTCGAGTGTGGCTGACGGGTGCCGTCCAGCGGCGTTCGTTTGGCCAGACTTTAAAGACCACCGAATCGGAGTCGTGGCGAGTGGTTGCCCGGCTGCGGGTCGGAAGCGAATTCGAAGATTGAACGCGACGGAGTGCCCGTCGACCCTGGCAAGGCTTTCTTGCCCGGACCTTCCCGCAAGGCCAATCCCATGTCTGATTCCAACAACGACCGCAATTCCCGCAAGCCATCCCGAAACACCGGAAACAATCCGCAGGGTCAGAACAACGGTCCCAACGGGGGACCCAATGGGGGACCGAACGGGATGAAGGTGGGCCGGGGGATGCTCGGTTGGATTCTCGTTGGCGCTCTGGCGGTGATGTTCTGGATGCTCATCAACCGGCCGGGGACCCGGTCCAACGAGATTTCGTACACCGACTTCCGGACGGCGTTCGAGCAGGACAAGGTGACCGAGGTGACTCTCGACGGTGACGAGTTGCGTGGGAAGTTCGCCGAGGAGCAGAAGCTCGGGCCACAGGGCACGGGTGTGAAGGACTTCCGTGTGGTGGTTCCGCCGGGGTTCACGTCGCAGTTTTCATTCGTAGATTACGTGTCCGACCGGCGTGGGATTACGAAGGTGACCGTTGAGAATTCGCAGAATCTCGTGGTCAACCTGCTGATTCCGCTGCTGCCGTGGGTGCTGATTATCCTGTTCTTTTACTTCTTTGTTTTCCGGGCGTTGCGCAACTCGGCGGGGGCGGGCGGCATGCTCGGTAACTTCGGCCGTTCGCGACATAAGGTAACCGCCAAGGAAAACACCAACATCACTTTCGACGACGTCGCCGGCATTCAAGAAGCCAAGGACGAAGTGCAGGAGATCGTTGAATTCCTCAAGAATCCGAAGAAATTCCAACGCCTCGGTGGGCGCATCCCCCGGGGAGTGCTGCTCGTCGGGGAGCCGGGAACGGGCAAAACCCTGCTGGCCAAGGCGATCGCCGGCGAAGCCGACGCGCCGTTTTTCTCGATCTCCGGGTCGGACTTCGTGGAAATGTTCGTCGGCGTGGGCGCGTCTCGCGTTCGCGACCTTTTCAAGCAAGCCAAGGACAACGCCCCGTGCATCATCTTCCTCGATGAAATTGACGCCGTCGGAAGACGGCGCGGCTCGGGGTTCTCCTCGGGCGGGCACGACGAGCGAGAACAGACCCTCAACGCCATTCTCGTGGAGATGGACGGGTTCGAGACCAACGATCAGGTGATCGTCGTCGCGAGCACCAACCGCGTGGACGTGCTCGATCCGGCGCTGATCCGTCCGGGCAGGTTCGACCGTCAGGTATATGTCCCGCTGCCCGATGTGAAAGGCCGACTGGAAATCCTCAAGGTGCACGCGCGGAAGGTCAAGCTCGGGCCTGTCGTTGACATGCTCCGACTCGCCCGGGCCACTCCGGGGTTCTCCGGCGCCGATCTGGCTGCGATCATCAACGAAGCCGCACTAGGGGCAACCTTGGTGAACAAGGACTTCATCGAGCAGGACGACCTTGAGGAGGCACGCGACAAGGTCCGCTGGGGCCGGGCGAAGAAGTCGCGTATTGTCGATGAGAAAGAGAGAATCGCCACGGCCTACCACGAAGCCGGCCATACCGTCGTGCAGTTCCTCGACAAGGACGCCGACCCGATCCACAAGGTCACCGTGATCCCCCGCGGCAACTTCGGCGGCGCGATGATGACCCTTCCCCAGAAAGACGCCACCACCCACTCCCGCAAGTGGTGCGTAGCCAACATCCGCTGCGGTCTGGCTGGGCGGATCGCCGAGGAAATGTTCACCGGAGACGTCAACACCGGCGCTTACGGGGACATCCAGATGGTCACCCGCACGGCGCGGGCGATGGTGCGGGATTATGGCATGAGTGAGCGCGTGGGATTCGTTTACTACGGTGACGACAGTTCGAAAACCAACTCGTTTGACACGAGCAAGGATTACTCTCAAGAAACCGCCCGGATCATTGATGAGGAAGTGAAAAACCTCATCGACAAGCTCGAAGTTGAGACGAAGCAGATCCTCGACTCCAACCGCGAACGCGTCGAAGCCATCGCCAAGGCGCTGATTAAATACGAAACGCTCGACGCCAACGACGTCGACCGGATCATGCGCGGCGACATCCTCACCAAGCCGACGATCTCAGACCTGCTCGACAAGGAAGCCAAGCGTCCCCCCACCCCCAAACCCGAAGGCGGCGAACCGAACCTCGGCTTGGGCGGAGGGCCGGTGCCCTCGCCGGCCTGACGACGCCACTCGTTGTCCCCGTCAAGAGCCGCCCGCGTATCTCACGATCGCGGGCGGTTTGTTTTCGCTACCCTTGGGCCTCAGTGATGCCCTCCCGAAGAAGACTTCTCGTCACGCTTTCCCTCGCCGGACTGCTTACCTTTGGCTGGGTTCGAAGCCACTACCACGCGGACACGGTCGTCTGGGGGACGGCTCGGATGCGAGTTGCGACAGGTTTTCAACCCGGCCGGCTGATGCTGATCATCAACACCATTCGGGCCACGTCGAACGAGAGCTTTACTCGCACGGGTCTTCACTTTTTTGGTCCGCCCTGGGACCTTCTACGAGAGTTTGGCGACGAAGAAGAGAGATTTCATCGAGTTCCTCAGGACGCCGGCGGGGCTAGATGAGCTGGATCTGACTCGGTAGAGGTCAGTTGTGCGCGAAGTGGATTTCGGGGAGTAAGCCGTGCAAGCAATTCTCGACACCTGCACGGTCTCTGAGTTAGAGAAGCCCCGCCGCAATCCGGGGCTGGAGGCCAAGTGCCGGTAGATCGGCGAGGCGAACCTGTTTCTCAGTTTGATTACTTTTGGCGCGATCGTCAGCGGGGTTGCGCGGATGGCGGAGGGTCACAGGAAGGACGATCTGACGGTCTGGGCGGGCGATTTGCAGAGGCAGTTTTCCGACCGCAGGTTGGGGATCGACCTCGATACGGCGCGGGTATGGGGTGAGTTGGGGGCGCGGCGGGCTACGAGGGGGCGGCTGCTGGAGGTGTCGGACGGGCTGATCGCGGCGACTTCGATTCGACACGGGCTGGTGATTCTGACGCGGAATATTGGGGATTTTAAAAACACGGGAGCGTAGGTGGTCAACCCTTGGATTGAGGGGGGGCGGATTTCCCCGTGGTTTCCGTAGCCCTACCCGGGTTTCGCGTGGCCCACTACAATCGGGTGAGTGCACCCCCAAGGCGCACACCGTCACACCGCAAAACAGGAAAGCTCCCCATTGGCCCAAGCCGACATCATCATCGCCGACGATCGTCTCCTACCCCAGGCCGTTGAGTTGTACAACGCCATCTTTCGCCCGCGTCGCGAGGTCGATTTTTTCAAACGGCGGTTTATGGGGCGGTACAACGCGCTGACGCTGATTGCACGGGTGGACGAGAAGCCGGTGGGGTTTTGGGTGGGGTTCGAGCTGAAACCGGGGATGTTTTACCACTGGCTAGGGGCGGTGGTTCCCGAGCTAAGGCGGCAGGGGATTGGGAGGCAGTTGCACGAGGCCCAGCAAGCTTGGGCGAAGGACCACGGTTACGAGTACATTCGGTCGGAGGCGATGAACCACCAGCGGGAGTTCGTTCACTTCTCGCTGCAGTTGGGCTACGACATTGTGGGGGTGCGGTGGGACTCGACGCACGCGGACAACATGGTGGTGTTCGAGAAGAACCTGACGGAGTAGGGAGAGTTTCAGGGTGGTGATCGCGTGGTTTCAGGGCAGTTCAGGGCACATCGGCGATGGCGGGGAGGTTGGTGTGGGACCTATTGGCGAGAGTTGGCTGGGTGGCGGGTTGTTGGGGTTCTGCGTGGGCGGCTTCGCGGATTCCGGCTCCGGCGTTGAGTCGGACCGGGGGGGCGAGTTCGACGTGGGTTTGTTCGTCGCGTTCGGCGGGGACGCCGAGTGCGGGCAGCCATCCGCGCTCGACGTCGCCTTGGATACTTTTGGACCATGCGACGACCCAGAGTGTGGTGAGCATGACGCACATGGCGAACATGAAGAGTATTTCCCGACAGCGGTCTTTCAATGCCTGAATCATGTGTGAGTCTCCGCCTGGGCGTGTCGCTATTGGGCTATCGGTTGCTTGTGGAGGTGACTGAGGTCACAGTGGGTGCGATGATGAATGGGAGGCAGGTCCTAGAAAGGTGGCTGGGGGATTTGGGCGGGGGGGTGCGTCGGTGTTGGGTGATGGGGGTGCTGAATGTGACGCCGGATTCGTTTTCGGATGGGGGTAATTTTCTGGACCCCGGGATGGCGGTGGAGGCGGCGATGAAGATGGCGGCTGGGGGGGCGGATGTGATTGACATCGGGGCGGAATCGACGCGTCCGGGGTCGTTGCCTGTGTCGGAGGGGGAGCAATTGGCGAGGTTGCTGCCGGTGTTGCAGGGGTTGGAACGGGCGGGGTTTGGGTTGCCGGTGACGGTGGACACGACGCGGGCGAGGGTGGTTGAGGAGTGTTTGGCGTGGGGTGTGGCGGGGGTGAATGACGTGTCGGCGGGTTTACAGGACCCTGCGATGCTGGGTGTGGTGGCGCGGGCGGGGGTGGCGTACATCTCGATGCACATGCGGGGGGATCCGCTGACGATGCAGGAGGATCCGAGGTATCCGGTGTTGGGTGTGGTGGGTGAGGTTGCGGAGTTTTTGGAGGGGAGGTTGGATGCTGCTGTGACGGCTGGGGTTCGGCGGGAGATGTTGCTGGCGGACCCTGGGATCGGTTTCGGGAAGACGTTGTTGCACAATGTGCGACTGCTGCGGGATTTGCCGTGGCTGGCGGGGAAACTCGGTGTTCCACTGTTGGTGGGGACTTCGCGGAAGGGGTTTTTGGGGAAGATTACCGGGCGTGCCGATGCGCGTGATCGACTGATGGCGACGGCGGGGTCGGTGGCATGGGCGGCTGGGAACGGGGCGGCGATGGTGCGGGTGCATGACGTGGGGGAGATGAGGGACGTGGTGGAGGTGGTGCACGCGATCCGGGCGGCGGGGGAATCGGCGCCGGACGCGTAAGAAGTTGGAAAATTGGGGAACTTTGCGGGCTTGGGCGGGGAATGCTCTGTATAGTTTGCGGAGGTTTTTGGATTCGGCGATGGGGAGTCCGTCGCCGGGGCTCGCGTGAGTTTTACCCGACCATGTTTTCCGACTTTCCCAACTTCATCACTGCGCTGCGGAGTTATCCGTGGTGGCAGGTGGGCATTGAGCTGCTGATCATCGGCGCGGTGGTGTTTTTCGCGTTTCGGTTTCTGCAGGGGACGCGCGGGGCGCGCATGCTCAAGGGTGTGGCGTTTGTGCTGATCACTCTGTACTTGATCGTGCGGTTGTTCGCGGAGCGATTTGACCTTGCGCGGATCGAGTTTTTGTATTCGAAGTTTTTGCTGTTCACGTATTTCGCGGTGGTGATTGTGTTTCAGCCGGAGTTGCGGCGGGCGTTGATGCGACTGGGGGAGACGCGGCTGTTTCGTTCGATGGCGACGCACAACGAGGCGCAGATTAACGCGGTGGTTGAGTCTGCGACGCGGCTGGCGAGGCGCAAGTGCGGGGCGTTGATTGCGATCGAGCGGGACACGGGGTTGGGCGGTTTTGCGGAGTCGGGCACGCCGATCGACGCGGAGTTGTCGCCGGAGCTGATCCAGACGATTTTCTTCCCGGACTCGCCCCTGCACGACTTGGGTGTGATCATTTCCAACGGGCGGATTACCCACGCGGCGGTGCAATTTCCGCTGGCGGAAGCGGGTGACTTGGAGCGGGAGCTTGGTTCGCGGCACAGGGCGGCGGTGGGACTGTCGCAGGAGTCGGACGCGGTGGTGGTGGTGGTGTCGGAGGAGACGGGCGACATTTCCATCGCGGAGAAGGGGCAACTGTTCCGGAAGCTTTCGCCGGATGCGCTGCGTGACCTGCTGACGGAGTTGCTGGACACGGGGGAGCGGGGCAACAAGCGGTCGCTGCGGCTGCCGAGGCTGATCAATTTTTCACCGCGAACCCCGCCCGCGTCGCGGCCGGCGATGGGTGCGCGGAGGTTGTCCACCCCCAAGGAGTGATCCGACCGGATCGGCGATGGCATGATCGACAAGCCCCTTCCACCCTCGGTTAACAGGCCATTTTTTTCACGGGCGAACCTCGTCGAGTTCGCGCGGACGATGGTGTGGGTTGCGCCGCTGACGATCCTGATCTGGGTGTACGCCGAGCGGGAGCAGATCTCGACGGTTTCCGACGTGCCGCTGCAGTTGCAGGTGCACGCCAATGGGGCCAAACAGGTGGCCTCGATCGCCGTGCCGCAGGACCGGTCGGTGGTGCTCACGCTGGAGGGTCCGCGCGTGCGGCTCGACACGCTGCGGGATCAGTTCTCAACGGGCGGGAACGCGGCGCAGATCACCATCGAGCTGCCGACCGACACGGGGACGGGCCCGATTACGCGGGGCATCGCCGATGAGCTCAACAAGTTGCCGCTGTTTCGGTCGAACGGGGTGAAGGTTACGGCGGCCAGCCCGGCGCAGATGACAGTGATGGTGGACGAGGTGGTGACGCGGGAGCTGTTCGTGTCGGCGGACATGTCGGTGGCGAACTTCGACGGGGTTCCGGTGTTCGACCCGCCGACGGTTCGACTGACCGGCCCGAGGTCGGTGTTGGATCGCTACACCGATGTTGACGCAGCCGGGAGGTCGGTGATCCTCGCGGACCTCGCGCCACTGGCTGAGGTTCGAACGCCCGGCGACCA
>JBBRUM010000168.1:0-7777 GCA_038247815.1 Tepidisphaerales bacterium
ACGCGCCGAAACGTCGCCCAGCGCGAAGCGCCCAGCGACGCAGCCGCCTCTTCGACCTCGGCTTCGATCTCCTCAAGCGCCGGCTGAATCGTCCGAACCACAAACGGCAAACCGATGAATATCAGCGCGATCAAGATCCCCCACCGCGTGTACGCGATCTGAATCCCCAGCGGCTCGAGCAGTCCGCCCACCCAGCCGTTGGGCGCGTAAATCGCCGTCAGCGCAATCCCCGAAACCGCCGTCGGCATGGCGAACGGGAGGTCGATCAGCGCGTCAACCAATCGCTTGCCCGGGAACGAATACCGCACCAGCACCCACGCCACCGCCAACCCCGCCACCGCATTAAACGCAGCCGCCACCAGCGCCGCCCCGAACGACAACCCCAGCGCCGACACAATCCGCGGCGACTGCGCCGCATCGACAAACGCCCCCCACCCCGCGCCCCACGCCCGGTGCGACAACGCCGCCAGCGGTAAAAGCACAATCAGCGACAAATACGTCACCGTCACACCCAACGTCAGCCCCAAGCCGGGAATCCGACTGGGCTCGCGCCATCGCCATGGCGCTGCGGGTGCGGAAGTTGGTGCGGTGGAGGTCGTCACGTGTGCCCGATGAATGATGCTTTGAAGACGTCGGTGGGACTGTCACTTTTTTGTGGAAATCTGGTCGAACACCCCGCCCTCGGCGAAGTGCGTCTTGTGCGCTTTCTGCCACCCACCGAAAGCCGCGTCAATCGTGAACAGCTCCAGCTTCGGAAACCGGTCCACGTTCCGCGCCAGCTCCGATTCCAGTCGGGGGCGGTAATGGTGCTTCGCCGCCAGCGCCTGCGCTTCCGGCGAGTACAGATACTCCAGATACGCCCGCGCGACCGCGGTCGTTCCACGCTTGTTGGTGTTCTTCTCCACCACCGCCACAGCCGGCTCGGCGAGAATGCTGACCGTCGGCACGACCACGTCGAACCTCCCCTTGCCGAACTCCTCCGAGATCAGAAACGCCTCGTTTTCCCAAGTCACCAGCACATCGCCAATGCCCCGCTGGGCGAAGGTGGTGGTCGATGCCCGCGTTGAGGGGTCGAGCACCGGGGCGTTGGCGTACAAACGGGAGACGAAGTCGCGCGCCTTGGTTTGGGCTTGGGCGACGTCATCTGCGCGGGCGGGGTCGGAGAGGGCAGCAAGGCCGCCGAGTTCGCGGTGCAGCACGTAACCCCACGCCGCAAGGTAGTTCCACCGCGCCCCGCCGCCGGTCTTCGGGTTCGGAGTGATCACCCCCACGCCGGGCCGGACGAGGTCGTCCCAGCCCTTTATGTTTTTGGGGTTGCCCTTGCGAACCAAGAGCACCACCGTCGAGGTGTATGGGGCGGAGTTGTCGGGCAGTTTCGATTGCCAATCGGCCGGGACCAAGCCGCTATTGAGGGCGATGGCGTCGATGTCGTACGACAGCGCGAGGGTGACGACATCGGCTTGCAGACCGTCGATTACCGCCCGGGCTTGTTTGCCCGACCCGCCGTGGGAGGTCCGAACGGCGACGACCTGACCGGTTTGGGTTTTATAGTGTTTTGCGAAAAGGGCGTTGTACTCCCTGTAGAACTCGCGGGTGGGGTCGTAGGAGACATTGGTCAGTTCGGTCTGGGCGAACGCTGGAGTCAGCCAGGCGCTCAGGGCGAGGACAAGGGCGAAGAGGTACTTCATGGGCGATATCCTAGTAAATCCGTCTACTTAGTAGGATATCACAGCCAAGTGAAATGTCCAGTTTAGGCTAATCGGATATAAACCCATTCAAAAAATGAACTTACGTCGATCTATCTCGCGCGGATCAGTTCCCGGTCGGGGATGGCCAGGGTGGCACGGAGCTCTTCGGTGTCGACAAGAAAGCGCTGACCGTCGGTGTAGTAGCCGGCGGTGGGTTGCAGGGTGGGTTGGTGGGATTGGAAGTAGAGGTTGAACCGGTGCATGAGCGACTCGCGGAGGTACTTGCAGACCATGGACGCCAGCGCGGTCGGAAGGGAAAGGGTTTCCCCCTTTTCCCGGAAGGAGATGACAGCCAAGGCGGTATTCCGCGAGAGCTGGTAGGTGGAGACGCCGGGGGATTCTTCGAGGATGGTGAGGTGGTGGTCGGGGAACATGGTGCGGAGGGGTTCGCCGTAGTGGTCGCGGCCGCCTTGGCGGTCGCAGATGAGGAGCAAGCCGCCGGGTTCGGCTGCGTGGGCGATGAGCAGGGATTGGATGAGCTGGGCAACATGCATGAACAGAACGGACGCCTTGTTGCGGGTTTGCACGACAAGGTCGTTGTACCTGCCCTCGGGGATGACGCGGGCGGCGAGGGTGGTGGGGATCGTGGAAATGCCCGCAGAGGCGAGGGCGGAGCGTAAGCCGTTTGCGGTGGGCGCGAGGGATGCGGCGGAAGTGACGAGGGGGAAGGGGGAAGGGGTTGCGTACCAGGGGTGGCGGGAGAGGTGGGCGGGGGCGGCGGGGTCGAGGGTGGAGAGGAGGGTGTCGAGGGAGTCGGTGGGCAAGCCACTGGCTGCGGCGAAAGCGAGTACGCCGCGTTCGAGGTTGGCGACGCCGAGGGAGGGTGAGTAGACGGCTTTGGAGTCTGCGATGTGGAGTTTGCGATTGTTCCGGTCGCGGGTTCGGGAGACGGAGGGGGAGAGGGGTTTCCAGAGGTCGGGGATGGGTTGGGTGGCGAGTCCGGGGAGGCGGAGTGCGGCGCTGGCGGTGACGAGGGGGCCGAGGAGGGGGCCGTAACCGGCTTCGTCGATTCCGGCGAGGATCATGGGGATGAGGATAACCGGAGGCGGGGGAAAGGTGGGGCGGTGGGGGTGGGTTTGGTGCAAGCGGTTGTTCTTCGTGTAAACTTAGGGCTATGAGCGAAGCACCGCTTCTGACGGAAATGGGGGATGTCGTCTGGACCCCGAGCCGCGAGACGGTTGAGGGGAGCGAACTGATGCGGTTTGTGCGGCAGGTGGGGGCGGGGAGTTTGGCGGGGTTGCACGCGCGGGCGGGGCAGGATCCGGGGTGGTTTTGGGGGGCGGTGATGGAGGATTTGGCGCTGAGGTGGCGGGTGCCGTATTCGCGGGTGCTGGATGACGGGTTGGGGATGGCGGAGGCCAAGTGGTGCGTGGGGGGGAGGATGAACGTGGTGGACAATTTGCTGGTTCGGCAAAAGGGGACGGAGGTAGACGGGCGGGCGGCGGTGGTGTGGGAGGGGGAGGACGGGAGGATGCGGGAGATGACGTACGCGGAGCTGCGGGGGGAGGTGGGGAGGGCGGCGGCGGGGTTGAGGCGGCTGGGCGTGGGGAAGGGGGATGTGGTGGGGGTGTTCATGCCGATGGTACCGGAGATTGTGGTGGGAATGCTGGCGGTGATCGCGGTGGGCGGGATTTTCCTGCCGCTGTTCAGCGGGTTCGGGCCGGAGGCGCTGGCGACGAGATTGGCGGACGGGGGGGCCAAGGCGCTGCTGACGGCGGAGGGATGCACCCGGCGCGGGAAGTGGGTGGCGATGAAGCCGATCGCCGACGAAGCGGTGAGTCGCGTGGCGTCGGTGCGGACGGTGGTGGCGCTCGGGGGAAAGGGGACAGCTCGGTCGGACGGGGTGGTGGAGGTGGGGTGGGAGGCGCTCACTGGAGGCGGGGGAAACGAGGGTGTGGAGGACACTTCGGCGGAGGATGTGATGATGCTCATCCACACCTCGGGGACGACGGGCAAGCCGAAGGGGGCGGTGCACACGCATTGCGGGTTTCCGGTGAAGGCGGCTGCGGACATGGCGCACGGGTTTGACGTGCGGGCGGGGGACCGGGTTTTTTGGGCGACGGACATGGGGTGGATGATGGGGCCGTGGCTGGTGTTTGGAACGCTGCTGCTGGGGGCGACGATGGTGTTGTACGACGGGGCGGTGGACCATCCGGGGGCGGGGAGGTTGTGGGAGCTGGCCGAGAGGCACGGGGTGACGACGCTGGGGGTGTCGCCGACGCTGGTGCGGGCGATGATGAGGCACGGGGTGCCGGAGGGGCTGAACCTCGAGACGGTGCGGAATTTCGGGTCGACGGGCGAGCCGTGGAACCCGGGGCCGTGGCGGTGGCTGTTCGAGGAGGTCGGGCGGAGCGTCAAGCCGATCATCAACTACTCCGGGGGGATTGAGATCTCGGGCGGGATTCTGTGCGGGAACGTGTGCTCACCGCTCAAGCCGTGCGGGTTCGACGGGCCCATGCCGGGGATGGTGGCTGAGGTGTGGTACGACGCCGGGAAGTCGGTGGTGGGCAAGGTGGGGGAGCTGGTGATCCGGGCGCCGTGGATCGGGATGACGCGGGGGTTCTGGAACGACCGCGAGCGGTATCTGGAGACGTACTTCGCGGGCTCGCGGGAAGTGTGGGTGCATGGGGATTTTGCCACGGTGGACGCGGACGGGCAGTGGTGGATTTTGGGCAGGTCGGACGACACGCTGAAGATCGCGGGGAAGCGACTCGGGCCGGCAGAGGTGGAATCTCTGCTGGTGGGGCAGCAGGGCGTGGTGGAAGCCGTTGCCATCGGCGTTCCGGACGAGGTGAAAGGCGAGGCGCTGGTGTGCTTCTGCGTGCTTCGACCGGGCTTGGTCGGGGATGACGGTTTGCGGGCTGCGCTACTGGCTGGGCTGGTTCGAGAGCTGGGCAACCCACTGGCCCCGAAGGAGCTGAAGTTCGTACCCGAGCTGCCGCGAACGCGAAACGGGAAGATCATGCGGCGCGCGGTGAAGGCTGCATATCTGGGCAAAGAGGTGGGCGATGTGTCTGGGCTGGAGAACCCGGGAGCGTTGGAGGGGATCCGGGGAGTAACTAAGGAGGAATGAACCACCCGCCGGGGTACGGGCTGGGGGCACGGAGGGGATTGCGTAGGGGAGATTTCGTGGGGGAGAGTGAAATGAAATGTGGGACATTGCGCCCCATTCTGGGACATTTGGAGGAATGCTGCGGATGGGCGTAGGCGAGGGATTTAACCACCGGCTGGGGTAGAGGCTGGTGCACGGAGAGGGTTGGATGGGGTGGGAGTGAAATGAGATGTGGGACATTGCGCCCCATTCTGGGACATTTGGAGGAATGTTGCGGGGGGGGGCGTAGGCGAGGGATTTAACCACCGGCTGGGGTACCGGCTGGAGGCACGGAGGGCACGGAGGGGGTTGGGCGGGGGGGAGGTTGATAGAGAGGCGGAGGGCACTTGAGGATTGTACTGTATTTGTTAGGTTACGTCAAGAGAATTTTGGCCTGTTTCTGCGGAGGTTTTGGCTGGGGGCTTCGGGGGGACGGTTAGGTGGGGGAGAGGACGGATCGGACGGAGGGTTGAAGGTTCGGGGGTTAGGGTGATCGGGTATCTGACATGTAGGTTCTTCAGGAGTGCTTTGGTGTTTCAGTGTGGTTGGGCGCGGGTGGAGTTGGTGCGGAGATGTGGTTGCCTGTGGGGCAATGGGAGAGGGGGTAATAACTGGGACAGGTGCTCGTTTTTGATCTTCGGTTGGGGTGGTCCGCGGTGCGGACCTTAGGGCGGGAGGCCCGGGGGGGGTTGGGTGGTGGCTTGGAGGAAGGATTTGAGGTCTTGGTCGTTGATTTGGGGAGAGCTGGTGACCGTCGATCAAGTGGTGCCGGGAGTGTTCGATTATCTGAGGTCTTGGTCGTTGATTTGGAGGGAGCCGGGGGCGGTGTGGTTGAGTTTGCCTTGTTTTAGTTAGAGGGCGAGGGTGTCGATTTGGGTGAAGACGTGTTCGAAGTCGTTGGCGATGAAGAGGAGGGGTTGGTAGGAGTCGATTTCGAAGGATTGGTTAATGACCCATTCGAGCTGGAGGGGGTGGCGTTGGACGTCGGGGGAGGAGGTGGCGTGTTCGATTTCATCTAAGGAGCTGAGGAGGCGGGAGCCGTAGACCTTCATGTCGGGGCCGTCGCGATCAGGCCGAGTTCGATGGTGAGCTAGAAGAACCGGGCGAGGGCGCGGGGAATGCATTCGAAGGTGTGGAGGAGGTCGGACTCGGGGGGGATGGATTGGACGTGTGCGGCTGCGAGGCGGGCAAATTCGCCGAAGCGGACGAGGCCGTCGGCGAAGGCGCGGTCGGTGTGCATGGGGGCGCGGCCAACAATGTCATGGAAGATGTCGGGCTCGGGGAGGTAGTCGAGCTGGGAGGCGTCGCGGATGGTGGTGGGGAAGGCGCGCTGGCGGCGACAGTCGAAGAAGACCTAGGCGGGGAGGTAGCCGGAGACTGGCTTGGCGGCGAAGCCTGAGAGTGGGGAGAGGAACTTATTGACGTCGTCGTTGGGCGGGACGGCCAGGGAGTCGAGGGCGAGCTTGTCGAGGCCGGCTTGGAAGCGGGAGTTGGCGTATTTGCGCCAGCGGGGGAGCATGCGGGAGTAGAGCGACCGCCAGGCGAGGTGGTTGCCGTCGGAGTGGACTTCGTCGGATTCGGTGGTGGAGTGAAATTAGGAAACTTTGATGGCGAGGGGGTGGTGGTCGAGGGGGCGGGGGGCGAAGGTGCAGATGACGAATCCGTGGCACTCGAAGATTTGCCGGTAGGGCGGGAGAAGGTGGACGGTGCCGGTGAGGGGCTCGAAATCGTAAGCGTTGAAGGAGTAGGGATAGACCATGCCGTCCCAGCCGACTAGGTCGAAGGGGTGGTGGGCTTGGATGACGCGAGTGAGGCGGGAGGCGTGTGGGGGGGCCGTCTTTGACGAGGATTTCGGTGTCTTGCTTGCGGTCGATGACGAGGGTTTGGGTGGGACCGTGGACGTCGCGTTCGGCTTAGGGGGCTCCGAGTTGGATTTGGCCGTCGGGGTTGTAGTAGCGTTTGGGGAGGAGCAGGGGGCTGGCGGATTTGAGGATGAGGTGGTCGTCGGCTGAGGGGTCGGTGGGGACGATTCGGTGGGTGGTTGCACGGGGGTGACGATGTAGTCGTCGGCGCGGTAGGGGAGGACGCCGTAGGGGGATTCGAGGACACCGCCGCCGGACGCGACGAAGATGACTTCGTCGCCGCCGCCGTTGCGGTAGAGGGCGGATTGGTGGGAGGCGGGGCGGGCGCGGGAGCAGAGAACGTCGGAGTTGAAGGCAGGGGAACGCGGCCGGTGATGGGTTCGCCGGAGCGGGCGAGGTTTGGGGACAGGATGTGGCGGTGGCGCAGCGGCTGGGCGGGGATGGGCGTGAGGGTGAGGTCTTTGACGAACTCGGAGGACTACATGCGCGTGGGTGGGCGCGAGTGGTACATGATGAATTAAGCGCGGTCGGCGGCGGTGCGGGCGTGGGGGAACTCGGGGACCTTCTTATCCTGCAGGGCGAGGTGATCGGTGGTGTGTCCATAGCCGAGGAGTCGGACGGGTGTGGTATTGAGCTTCCGCGCTAATGACTGGGAGACGAGGACGATCGCGGCTGCGCCGTCTGTAATCAGGGAGCAGTCGGAGAGCAGGAGCGGTTCGGCGATGATCGGGTTCTTGTCGGAGTGGGTGGTGGCGGCGTCGAGGGTGAGGGTGGGGCGGTTGCGGGTTTGGGAGAGGGGGTTGAGCTTGGCGTGGGCATAGTTCTTGACGGCGATGGCGAGGTGGCGGCGGAGCTCTGCGGGTGCAACGTCGTGGGCCCGGGCGTTCAGCTTGGCGATTTCGGCGAAGAGCTTGGGGAAGAGGGGCGAGCCGAAGCGTGGGCGTTCGGCGTGGAAGCCGCCGGCTGCGGCGAGGACGTCGGCTTGTTCGGGAACGGGCATGGTTTTTTGCTGCTCGGCGTCGACGACGAGAACGACATCGTGAACCCCGGCCATGATCTGGTGGGCGGCCGTGAGG
>JBBRUM010000169.1:0-7774 GCA_038247815.1 Tepidisphaerales bacterium
GCCCACCTCCACGAGCCGCGGGCGCTGCTGCTCGACGAGCCGCTCACCGGGCTCGACCCTCGCGGCATTCGCAACATGAAGAGCTCACTGAAGGAACTCGCGGAAGGCGGCGCCGCCGTGGTCGTCTCGTCCCACCTGCTCGCCCTCGTCGAAGACCTGTGCACACACCTTCTCATCCTGCACAAGGGACGCAAGCTCTTCGCCGGCCCCGTCGAGGACGCCCGCACCGCCTTCTCCCAAGGTGCCGACGCCAGCCTCGAGGAAGTGTTCTTCAAGGCCACGGAGGGCGCGTGAACCTCTTGCCGGGGTCGCTGAGATTGCTTCTGTGGATGCACGTCCGCGGGTTCTGGCGACGGCTTTACCGCAACGCCCGAACGCCCAAGGGGCTGGTGCTCACCCTCGTCGGCGTCGGGCTCTTCATCCTGTGGTTTCTCCCGATGCTGCTGAGCATGCGGTTCCGCGGCGGGCCGTCCGCCAACCCCTCGATTCTGCGCGACTGGCTGCCCCTGGGCATGCTCACGCTCAGCGTCGTTACGCTCCTGACCACAGCCGGCGGCCGCCCAGTCACCTTCACCCCCGCCGAGACGGACTTCCTCTTCCCCGGCCCGTACAACCGCCGGCAGATCCTCATGTACCGTCTCGTAAGGTCGTCGTTCGGCACGCTCATCGGCGCGGCGTTTTTCTCGATCGGCTTCTCCCGGCAGACAAGTTCGTTTTTCGGAACCTACGTCGTGGCCACGCTGGCGTTTCTGTTCCTGCTGTTTTTCTCGACGGCAGCCGCGCAAGTCGGGCAGTTGCTCGCGGAGAAGTTCAGCAGCTGGTGGCAGCGACTGGTGATCGTCGTGGTCGCGGTGGCGCTGGGATTGGCCGGGTTCTTCTCCGCCCCCATGCCGGCGCCCAGCACGCGACCGATGGAGGACTTCGCGCAGGCGATCAAAGCCCTCGAAGGCGTGCGAGATTCCGTCGTCGTCCGTATGGCTACGGCCCCTTTCGAGCCCTTCGCCCGGGCGGTCGCCGCGCCGGACCTTGCCTCCCGCGCCGCGTGGTGCGCGCTGTCGGCATGTGTGGTCGTCGCGATGCTCGCCGTCTGCCTCCGCCTCGACGGCGACTACCTCGAATCCTCAGCCACCGCCGCCATCAAGAAAGCCGAGCAAGTCAAAAAGGCCATGCGCTCCGGCGTCGCCTTCACCCCCACCAAAAAGGGCCTCCGCCTTCCCCCCCTCCCCCACTGGGGCGGCGCTGGCGCCATCGTCTGGCGACAGGGAACCACCGCCGTCCGGTCAATGCGCATCCCACTGCTGATCATGGGCCTCGCCGTCGTTGCCATGGCACCGCTGATGATCGCCAAGGGCATCAAGGACCCCACCGGGCCGATGGTGGGGATTCTCGTCATGATCACCCTGCTCGGCGGAGGCCTGTTCCGGTTCGACTTCCGCGCCGACGTCGACCGACTCGACACGCTCAAGATGCTGCCCATGTCCTCGCGCTTGCTCGCCGCCGGGCAACTGGCCACGCCGGTCGTGATGCTCATGGCGTTCCAGTGGCTGGTCTGCGGAATCGTGGCGGCGCTGAACCCAAGCCGCCTCGGGTTCGCCCTCACGCTGGCGGTGTTCACACCGTTGGTGTCGATCGTGTTTTTCGCCGTCGAAAACGTCGCGTTTTTGCTCGTTCCCAACCGAGTCGCGACAGCCACCCCCGGCGACCTGACGGCCATCGCACGCAATGCGCTGGTGTTCCTTGCGAAGTTCACAGCCCTCGCCGCCGTGCTGGGCGTCGCGGGCGGGGTGGGGTTCGGCGTCGGCTGGCTGACGGGGGTGCGGTCGGCCGGGATGGTGGCGGGCTGGGTCGTCGCTGCCGGCGCGTGCGCCGCCGTCGTGCCCGTCGTCGCCTGGGCCTTCGACAGGCTGGACCTCTCCTCCGACTCCGCCGTCAACTCGTAAATCGCGCCGTCGATCCTCCCCGGGAACACGGTCCGCCCCACGCCTAGGCTTGCGGTCCTATGCGAGCAATCGTCACCGGTCAGGTCGGGGTGGAAAAAGGCGCGTATCTCGAAGCCGTCAAGACGCTGGCGGTCCAAAACGGAATCGACCTCGCCGTCTGCCACGTCGGCGAAATGATGTACGCCGAAGCCCCCGACATCGCCAAGGGCCGCATCCTCAACCTCCCCATCGCCCGCCTGAACACCCTTCGCCGCGCCGTCTTCAAGGAAATCCTCGGAATCGCCCAGCGGCACGAGCACGTCATCGTCAACACCCACGCCACCTTCCGCTGGCGCCACGGCCTGTTCCCCGCCTTCGACTACGACCAAGTCAAAGCCTTCAACCCCGACATCTACTGCTCCCTGCTCGACAACATCGAGTCGGTCCACCAGCGCCTCGCCCGCGACCACGACATGGACCACACGCTTAAGGACCTCATGGTCTGGCGCGAGGAGGAACTGCTCGCCACCGAAATCCTCGCCAACATCGCCCGCGGCTACGGCCACTTCTTCATGATCTCCCGCGGCCGTGCCGTTCCCACCGTCAAAACCCTCTACCGTTTGATGTTCGAGCCTTGGCGCAAGAAGGTCTACCCCAGCTTCCCCATGTCCCACGTCATGGACCTCCCCGACACTCTCGCCGAGATCGACCGCTTCCGCGCCGCCCTCGCCGAACACTTCATCTGCTTCGACCCCGGCGACGTCGACGAATTCGTCCTTCACACCCAGGGCACCCAAGCCGCCGAAGCCGGCAAGAAAGACTTCGTCGTCGCCGCAGCCGACGGCCCCGTCACCCTCAACACCGACCAGGTCATCCAAATCTCCGGCGACATCATGGGCCAGATCTACGCCCGCGATTTCAAAATGGTCGACCAATCCGACATGATCGTCTCCCTCGTCCCCGAGCTCCCCAACGGCAAACCCGGCCTCTCCTCCGGCGTCGAACGCGAACTCCACCACGCCTACGAGGGCGCAAAAGAGGTCTACGTCGTCTGGGCCTGCCGTGGAATGCCCTCCCCGTTTATCACCGAAACCGCCACCCGTGTCTTCCGCTCGGTCGACGAAGCTCTCACCTACTTCCGCGAAAAAGGGTATATCCGCTCGTGACCAGTTCACCCGCAACGATCCAAGCCGTCACCGTCTACTGCGCCGCCTCCGAACAGATTGACCCCGCATACCTTACCGCCGCGTTTGATCTCGGCGTAGCCGTCGCCCAAAAAGGCTGGACGCTCATCTACGGCGGAAACCGCGTCGGTTGCATGTTGCGTGTCGCCGACGGGGCCCGCTCGGTCGGCGGCAGGGTCGTCGGGATCACCCCCCAGCTATTCGTCGACCGCGGCTACCACGACACCGCAGCCAGCGAGCTCATCGTCACCCCCGACATGCGCCGCCGAAAGCACCTCCTCGAAGAACGCGCCGACGCCTTCATCGCCCTACCCGGCGGCCTGGGTACCTACGAAGAACTCTTCGAACAGCTCGTCAACCGCCAGCTCCAGTACCACGCCAAGCCCCTCGTCGCATTCAACATCAGCGGATACTTCAACCCCCTCCGCGCCATGATCCAGCATGGCGTCCGCCTGAAGTTCATCAACCCCGCCTCCGAGCATCTTGTGCAATACGCCGACACCGTCGACGCCGCCATCCAACTCGTTGAACAGCCCGTCCTCCCCACCGCCCCCTTCTCCCACGAACTCGCCGGCGGCCACTGACCCTGATCCCACAAACAACGGGCATGGCCGACCCCGCAGCCGCCCACCGTCGTTTTTTAACTGCTCAAGACCCAACCCTCTGGCTCTGGTGATACCCCCTCTTATCGGGCTCCGTCAGGTCCAGCCCTTCGTCTTCATCCTCAGCTGAAACACGCCAAACAAAGGTCTTGCGGATGACCGCCGCAGTGACGTGCTTCACAGTGAACCCGAAGACGGCCGCAACGCCCACCGCCACCAATTGCTTCCCCACCTCATCCATCCCGCCCATCATGTGACGGAACGTAAACCACCCAACCAACCTCGCTCCCTGCCTACCGCCCCAAAATACAGCACGCCCCCTTGGAGCAGCCACCCATTCATGTTAGACACCCAGCGCTCCACCGGCTTGTAAACCACGAACGACCCCATCGCCATCAACAGCAGAAACGGTCCGAACTTCACCCACTCAGCGATTGCCCCCACGCCACCTCTCGCGGTCCACCCGCCGTCGCGCCCCTCAGCATCGCTTCCTCCGCCACCGTCAATCCCCGCACTGACCCCACCCCAACCCCCGCCAGGTCCAGCGGCCCGAACCGCTCGCGATGCAGTGCATTGACATGATTCCCAATCGATGCAAACATCCGCCGCACCTGGTGATACCGCCCCTCCGTCAGTGTCAGTCGCGCCCGCTTGTCCCCCAACGACTCGAATCCCACCGGCAAGAGCGGCTTGTCGTCGTCCTCCAGCAGCATTTTCCCCGAGGAAAACACCGCCGCCTCCGTCCCCCGCAATGGCCGGTCCAGCTCGGCCACATACACCCGCGGCACGTGGTGCTTCGGGCTGGTCAACCGGTGCAACAACTGCCCATCGTCCGTGATCAGCAGCAACCCCGAAGTCTCTTTGTCCAGCCGGCCCACCGTCGCCAGCGCAGGATCCCGCCCCTGCTGCCGCTCGGACAGCAAGCCGTAAACGATCTCGCCCTCGTCCTTCCGCGAGCATGTCAGCCCCACCGGCTTGTGCATCAGCAGAATCATAACCCCCGGATCGATCGGCACCCCGTCAATCACCACAGCCGCCTCGTCCACCCTCTGCTCCACCTTCGACAGTCGCTCCCCACCCACCGTCACCACGTGCATGTGCAAAAACCGCCCCGCATCCGAACGCATGCAGTAACCCCGATTGGCCAAAAGTCTCTCCAGTCGCATCATCCCCCCAGCCTACGCCACCTCGTCCGGCCGCGTTTCGCCCTCGCGAGTTTCGCCCTCGCGAGCTTCGCCCTCCCGAGTTTCGCTTGTCCTACGCGAAGACCTCCCGCACCGTTACTTCGAATCTCGGCAGCACATTTCGCCGCCAAGCACGTCGCCTAAGACGTGCAGCCGCGGCTCGCCAGCGGGGCGGTAAACGGTGACAGTCTTGCGAAAAGGGTTGACAACCCACACAAGTCGTGTTCCCGCGCCCAGAAATGCGTCCACCTCCGTCTCCACCGTTGCAACAAAGTCGCCCTGAGACTTCACCTAGACGGCAAAATAGGTGGCTCCCGGAAAATGCCATCCCAACTTGTCGGTGGCCTGTGGTTCAAGACGAACGCAACGTCAGGTGCGAGGACCACATCGGGATCCGACAAAATCTCAAAGCCAGTCTCGACTGCGAACACGCGACCCGGCACACCGTGCTTGCTAACAAAGTCAGTCAGCGGAAAACTCACATGATTCGACCGACTTCCCTGACTCCGCCCCGCGGGTGCCACGTCGCTCAGCTCCCCTTTGATGACTTCGCAGCCCTTGCGCTTCATCACCCGGAGTTCATCCGCAGAAGTTCATCCGCAGTGGCAATCGTGGTGGTGGCAGCCATCGGTGTCTCCGCCGATGAGTAAACCTAGTCCCCCGTCTCCAGAATCGCCAAAAACGCGTCCTGCGGGATGTCCACGCTGCCCATCCGCTTCATGCGCTTCTTGCCTTCCTTCTGTTTCTCCAACAGCTTGCGCTTCCGCGTGAAGTCGCCACCGTAGCACTTGGCCGTCACGTTCTTGCCCACGGACTTGATCGTCTCCCGGGCGATGATCTTTCCGCCGATTGCGGCTTGCAGGGGTATCTCGAACAGGTGGCGGTCGATCTCTTCCTTCAGCCGAGACAGAAGCTTCCGGCTCCGCTGCTCCGCGTGATCGCGGTGAACAATCATGCTCAGCGCGTCGATCCGATCGTTGTTCACCAAAATGTCGATCTTCACGAGATTCCCCGCCCGGAACCCGGTCAGCTCGTAGTCCATCGTGCCGTAGCCCTTGGTCGCGCTTTTTAGCCGATCGTAAAAGTCGTAGATGATCTCCGCCAGCGGCAGGTCGTACACCAAGATCACCCGCCCCGAGTTCCCTAGGTATTCCGTCTTCTTGTAAGTGCCCCGGCGGTCCTCGCAGAGCTTCATCATGTTCCCCACACAGTCTTCGGGGATGATCAGTTGCATGTCGATGAACGGCTCGCGAATCTCGCCGACCATCGTCGTCGTCGGAAGCTCGCTCGGAGAGTCGATCCGCTTGGTCGTCCCGTCCGTCAGCAGCACTTCGTACGTCACCGTCGGCGCCGTCTGGATCACCTCGATGTTGAACTCCCGTTCCAGCCGCTCCTGAATGATCTCCATATGCAGCAGCCCCAGGAATCCGCACCGAAACCCAAACCCCAGCGCATCGTTGTTCTCCGGCTCGAACGAAAAACTCGAGTCATTGAGGCTCAGCCGGTCCATCGCGTCGCGCAGCTCGTCGTATTGCGTGCTCCCCGAGGGGTAGAAGTCGCAGTACACCATCTGCTGCACCGGCTTGTACCCCGGCAGCGGCTCGGGGGCCGGACGCAGCGCGTCCGTCAGCGTGTCGCCCACCCGCACGTCGTGCAGGTCCTTGATCGCCGCCACGATGTACCCCACCTCGCCATTGCCAATCTTGTCCACCAGTTTCGGCCGGGGCATGAGCTTGCCCATCGACGAAATCGAATAGTCCTTCCCACACCCCATCAGTCGAATCTTCTGCCCCTTCACCAGCTCCCCGTCGATCACCCGGCAGTAGACAATCACACCCCGGTAGTCGTCGTACAACGAGTCAAAGATCAGCGCCCGCGTCGGCGCTTTCGGGTCGCCCTTCGGCGGCGGCAGCCGCTGGCAAAGCCGGTCCAGCAACTCGTCAATCCCCTGCCCCGTCTTGGCGGACACCAAAATCGCGTCCTCAGCCGGAAATCCCAACACCTGCTCGATTTCCTCCGCAACCTCCACCGGCCTCGCGCCCGGAAGGTCGATCTTGTTGATCACCGGAATGATCTCCAGCCCCACCTCCAGCGCCGCGTAGGCATTGGCTACGGTCTGCGCCTGCACGCCCTGCGTCGCGTCCACCACCAAAATCGCACCTTCGCACGCCTGCAAAGCCTTGCGAACCTCGTAGTGAAAGTCCACGTGCCCCGGCGTGTCGATGAAGTTCAGCATGAACTTCTCACCACCGTAGACATAATTGACCGTCACCGCCGACGCCTTGATCGTAATCCCCCGCTCCCGCTCCAGATCCATGTCGTCCAACATCTGGTTCTGGAACTCCCGCTCGGAGATCGCGCCGGCGCTCATCATCAAACGGTCCGACAGGGTCGACTTGCCGTGGTCAATGTGGGCGATGATGGAAAAGTTACGAATTTGCATGGGTAAATCGGTGGACATTCCTGCTCACCCCCAGGAATCGAAGGTGTCGCACATTCAACGCTAAAGGCTAAGACGAAAGTAATGGTAGCAATGCTCGTCGGAGCAAGCGACCCAGCCCGCATCGCCCCGCAGGCCCACTTGGCCTCTTGAGGTCTGAGCGCAAAAGTCTGTGGGCGTTCGTCTTACGGCAATTATGTTGGAACAGACTCCGGTGCAAGGGTTTGACGCCGCACCCGAGTCACTGTGACGCACATCACAACCAGAGGCGCAACCATGCACGACACAGGCGGTGTGCCTATTTGTTGCGCAACCCTCTAGCCGGCGAGCCACCTGCCCAATCACTGGTCAAACCCTCCGTGAAGCTCGTTCTGATTGGAATCGAACCGTTCTGCAATCCGTCCCCCGTTTTAACGGACGTTGGCATCCGGTTTGATAGACGCTA
>JBBRUM010000170.1:0-7733 GCA_038247815.1 Tepidisphaerales bacterium
ACAATGGCCGGCCCCCGAACCGAACCTCTCCCCAAGTTGACCTTAATGCCGATCTCCATTTTTTCCCGCATCGTTTGTCTGTTTGTAGCGCTTGTTTTGCTGGTGAACGCGCCGGCAAGAGGTCAGAACTCGACCGGCGTGTCGTCGTCCGGCGAGCCGCGCGCGGGCTCCTCCGGCCCGGAATTTCGGGTGAAAGTGATCGGGGACGCCGACGAACTGTTTTTTGTTCTGATGAGCTCTAATGAGGACCCGAAGGATGCGGGCAAGCGTCTTGAGTCCAGCGCGGTGTTCGCCCGCGGTACGGGCGATTCGAAATGGACGTGGCTCGGGGTGTTTGCCGGGTTCACGTCGGACCTGGCGGTCTGGAGAAACCAGTTGGTGCTGCTTCAGGCCGACGGCACGTGGCGGTCGGCATATGTCGGTGGTTCGTCTTCGGGTGTTCCGGTGCGGGACGGGACTTTGCTGCGACTGGCGGCGCAGGGGGACGCGCTGTTTGGGTTGGTTGCGCAACCCGGGGTGTTCCGTTTGGTGCGACTGGAAGCCGGGGCGTGGCGTGAGCTGGGCGAGTTGCCCGCGCCGCCAAATCTCGGGCCGGTGACGACGGGGACGGTCGAGCTTGCGGTGATGAACGACGTGGCGACGGTGGCGATGGTGGCGGACGGGGGCGAGGTGATGGTGGCGGTGTCGTCGACGCTGCCGCCCAGCCTCTCGACCACCCTGCCCTCGACACGAACGACCTCCCCGGCGACCTCCCCGGCGATCGCCCCGGTGACGTGGGCGTCGAGGCCCCCGTTCACGCCCCGTAAGCCGGCAGAGTCGCTGCGTCTGTTTCCGCTGGGCAATTCCGTGGCGCTGTGGGTGAACCCGGGACTGTCGAGCGGCGGTGATGTGTACCTTGACGAAAGACTTGACGACTCGCCATCGGCTGAGCGTGCGCGACGAACTCCACCGAGTTTCTCCCTCGGGGCCGACGGCGGCGAAGCCGCCGTCTCGGGCGGTCGCGTGCGACTCTTTTATTCTCCCAAATCCGGGGGCGTGAGGCCCCCCTCTTCCTCGACTGAACCGGAAATTTTCGAGCGCGTCTTTGACGCGACGGGCGAGCAGTTGGGCGAGCCGGGTCGGGTCGTGCTTCCGCTGGGGCCGTCGAACGAGGATCGGCTTTCAGTGGCGGTGGGCGCGTTCGCGTTCGGGGGTTTGTTTTTGGCGGTGCTGTTGTCATGGAGGCGGCGGTCTGAGACGCCGGTTGCGGTGCTGGAGGGGGCGTTTAAACTTCCGCTGGCTTCGCGGACGAAGAGGCTGCTTGCGGGGCTCATTGACTGCTCGCCGCTGGTGTTGGTGTCGGCGTATCTGGTTTCGACGAACACGACAATGGCTTCGGAGTTTGTGCTGACGCCGAAGGTGGTGTTCACCGAGTTGGTGGCGATTGCGGTGGTGGTGACGCATACGTGTCTATCGGAGTTGATCGCTGGCAAGACGCTGGGGAAGGCGGTGTTCGGCTTGCGGGTGACCGACCTGACCGGTAAGACGGCGCACCCGTCTCGGATTCTGCTCCGCAACTGTTTCAAAGCCGTTGATCTGTTGCTGCTGCTGCCACTGGTTTCGATTTTGATTTCTCCGCTGAGGCAGTCGGTGGGGGACAGCGCGTCGGCGACTCTCGTGTTGGAAACCCCGCCCGTCTCCCCGTCCGACGCCCCCCTCCCACCTTCCCCGCCGAGGGAGTAAACTCGCTGGCCGGCGTCTCAAGCGTTCGCCCAACCTCTCCCGGAAGTTTCGACCCACGTGGCCAGATCGTCTACCAAAACTTGGGTCTTTCGGTTTCTCAAAGCCACCATCGCCATTCTTGGCATTTCGTATGTGGTGTGGAACCTGAACCTGAACGACCACGTGCTGCTGTTCAACCCCGGGACGGCCCGCCCGGAAACCGCCACGGTTGTCGGAACGCCGCCGGAAGACACGTGGCCACTTGCGGTCAATGTTCCCGACGGGACGGGCCGGACGATCGACAGGTCGGACGTGCTCACGCGTCCTGACCGGACGCGTGTGGTCCGCGCGGCCGACCAGACCAGCGTATACGTTCTCGCCCTAGACGTGCCGCCCGGCGCCGTGGCCCCCGCGCGGATTCTCGCGTCGGACACCAAGTCGGGACGGGGCCGGTGGATCACGCCGGCGGAAGTGGCGGGGGGGTACCCGGATTTCGTGCCGTTTCCCGCGCGAGAGATCGGCTTGAACCGGATGTTCAAAGAAGCCGACACCACGTATTTGCTCCTGGCTGTCGGGGTGCTTCCGCTGGTGTACCTCATCACGTCGTACCGGTGGTGGCTGCTGCTTCGTGGGCTGGAGGTGCCGATACGTTTTTCGCTGGCGCTGCAGATCAACCTTGTGGGGGCGTTTTACAACACATTCATGCCCGGGCAGACGGGGGGCGACGTGCTCAAGGCCTACTACGCCGCGAAGAACGCACGGGAGCACCGCACGCGCGCCGTGCTCACCGTGGTGATCGATCGGGCGGTCGGGCTGGTGGCGCTGATCATCATGGGCGGGGTATGCGCGGCGCTGCAGTGGCAGATACCGCAGTGCCGGCAGGTTGCCATCGCGGCCGGAGTGATCCTGGCGTGCCTTGCCGCGGGTTTGGTTGTCATTGGTTTCCGTCCGCTGCGCGTCGCGTTGGGCGTCGAGTGGCTGATGGGCAAGTTGCCGATGCAGGACCGCGTCAACAAGGCGTGGGAGGGGATGTCGTTGTACAAGCGACGGCCGATGTTGTTGGCGGGCACGCTGCTGATGTCCTTCCCGGTCCATGCGACGATTGTGGTTTCGGCGATGTTCGCGGGGTGGGCATTCTCCCTGCCGTTGCACTGGACTTACTACTGGGTGGTCGTGCCGACGGTCGTGCTGGCTGGGGCCATGCCTATCTCGCCACAGGGCGCGGGTGTGATGGAGTTTTTCGCGATCCTACTCACCCGGCCCCAAGGCGCGACCGTAGGTCAAGCCTTCGCGCTGACGATGTCGATTCGCCTCGTTCAGATCGTGTGGAACACCCTCGCCGGCGTATTGATTCTCACCGGCAAGTACCACGCCCCGTCGGAGAAGGAGCAAGCCGAGATCGAGTCCACCGACGCCGAGCGCGCAACCGGCCGACCGGCATGAGTCTCCCGCTGAGTCGGGCAGCTCCGGCGGTTTTCACCAGATCTGGCCCGAGATTACGCCCACTTCCGATCATATACTCGGTCGCACCCATGGCCCTCCCCCTCACCACCCTACCGCCCGAAGGCCCCAAGAAACGGGACCCCCACCTCCACGCCGCCAGCAAGTCCAAGTTCGACTTTCATTCGGTCTCCGTCGAAGCCGCCGGCGACACCCGCCTTAAAGCCGCCGTCCAAAACGCCGTCGTCCGGCAAGACGCCGCCCGCACCCGCAGCTTGGCCCTCCTCCCCGACTCCGACGCACTCCGCACGCTCGCAGGAAAGATCAAAGGCCACACCCTGGACTACCTTGATTTTTATCTCGAGCAGTTCGAGCAGAACGTCCGCAAGCGCGGCGGCACAGTCCACTTCGCCCGCGACGGCGCCGAAGCCAAGAAGATCATCCTCAAGCTCGCCGCCGCCGCCAATTGCAAGTCCTGCATCAAGTCCAAGTCCATGGCGTCCGAGGAGATCGAACTCGCCCACGCCCTGGAACTCTCCGGCATGGACGTCACAGAAACCGACCTCGGCGAGTTCATCATCCAAATCAACCACGACAAGCCCTCGCACATCGTCGCCCCCGTCATCCACATGAACAAGGAGGCCATCGCGCGGCTCTTCTCCGACTACTTCAAAACCCCCTACAACGACGATCCGATCCACCTCACCCAACAAGCCCGCGTTTACCTGCGCGAGAAGTTTCGAAACGCCGACTTCGGAATGACCGGGGGCAACTTTCTCGTGGCCGAAACCGGGCAGATCTGCGTCGTCGAAAACGAGGGCAACGCGCGGCAGTCCACCACCACGCCGCGGCTGCTCGTATCCCTTGTCGGTATCGAGAAGCTCGTACCCCGCCTCGCGGACCTCTCGGTGATGCTCAAGCTCCTCGCCCGCTCGGCCACCGGCCAGCCGATGACGGTCTACACCTCGATCTTCGGCGGCGTCCGCGCCGAGGGGGAAGCCGACGGCCCCTCCGAGTTCCACGTCGTCCTCCTCGACAACGGCCGCTCCGAGATCCTCGCCGGCGACTACCGCGAAACCCTCGCCTGCATCCGCTGCGGCGCCTGCCTCAACGCCTGCCCGATCTACCGCAGCATCGGCGGCCACGCGTACGGCAGCGTTTACCCCGGCCCGATCGGCGCGCTGCTCACTCCGCTCTTCCAGGGCCTCGCCGAGTTCAAGGACCTCCCCAATGCCTCCTCCCTCTGCGGCGCCTGTTACGAGGCGTGCCCCGTCAAGATCAACATTCCCCGGCACCTGATCAACCTCCGGCGAGACATCACCTCGCGCGAGCTGTCGCACCCCGTCGAGAGGCTGATCTACCGGGCCTGGGCGTGGACGCAGGGCTCGACGACTCTGTACAACCTCGTGGCGATGGCGCAAAAGATCGAACTGCGTCGCCGCGCGGGCAAGTCCGAGTTTGTCGACAAGCTTCCCTGGCCCGGCAGCGGATGGACAGACGTCCGCCCGATCCCCAAGCCCGCTGCCCGGAGCTTCCGCTCCCAGTGGGCCCAGCGCCGCGGATGACGCCCATGGCCACCTTTAAGAACCATCCCGTCCTCAAATCCGTCCGCCAAGCCCTCGGCCGGTCGGCAACACCCACCGAGATCCCCGCGCCGCCCGAACTGGACGAGCCACTCATCCGCCTCGTGCACTCGGATTTCGGCTTGCCGGAGCTGTTCGCCGCCCGCGCCCGGGAGAACAAAATGCGGGTCACCTTCGTCTCCCCGGAGGACGCCGCCCCGATGCTGACCGCGCGGTTGAAGGAGCTTGGAATCGCCTCGGCTGCGTACCCCGTGTCCAAGCTCATCGACCAGCTTGAGATCCTCCCCGCCCTCGCCGCAGCCGGCGTCTCCCTCCTCCCCTGGGGCCCCGCCGCACTTAACCTGACCTACGACGTCGACGCCGGAATCACCGACGCCTATGCAGCCGTCGCCGAAACCGGCTCGGTCGTTATCCGACCCACCCCCTCCCACGGCCGCGCCCTCTCCCTCGTCCCCAACTACCACTTCATCCTCCTCGAACCCAAAAACTTCCTCCCAGACCTCGTCGACCTCTTCCAGAAACTCCCAGCCGAAAACGACCCCTCCGGCCTGATCCTCATCACCGGCCCCTCCAAGACCGCCGACATCGAGATGAACCTCGTCACCGGCGTCCACGGCCCCGGCCACATCGAGATCTTCATCCTCAAGTGACGCTTCCCACTCCCCGCAAAATGATCCCCAACGCCCGCGGGTCGACCACGCCGCGGACCACGCTCACCAGCCCCGCCGCCACGCGCTTGGCCATTCCCCCACCGCCACCGATCCACGAATCCGAGTCCATCGACCGCACCACCAGCCCGGCCGAGACCATCGCCCTTTCCAAACTGCCCGGCGTGAAGAAGTTCACATGGACAGGCGGGATCAAGTACGGATCCCGCGACCCGAGTAGCCGGTAAATCCCCCCGAAGTTCGGCAGCAGCACCACCACCATCCCCCCCGGTGCGAGCAGCCCCCGCGCCCTGCCCAGCCAGTCGGCGGGGTCCAGCGCATGCTCCAACACCTGCGACATCAGAATCAGTTCGTACGGCCCCCGGTCTGACAGTCCCTCGAATGTCTCCAGCGCAAAGCTCGCCCCCGGAACCGTCTCCACCGCCCGCCCGCACCGCTGATCGAGGTCAATCATGTGCGCCCGATACCCCGCCGTGGAGAGCCCCGCCGAAAACGACCCGTCCCCCGCGCCGACGTCCAGCATCCTTCCGCCCTTCGCCTTCCCGCGTACCCGCGTCACCAGTTCCACCGTGATTCGAACGTCCCGCCGCGACATCGCGCTCGTGGGCGTAGGAAGACCTAGATCGGAGGCGACCGACTCGGCTTGGTTGACGTCCGTGAGTTCTGTAAGCCCTGGCCGTGGCCAGACAAACCCGTGCCGACACGCCCGGTTGTCGCACCGCCAGATTGTCCATGTCCGCCCCTGCCGCTGCTTGGCTGCGTAGGCCCGTGAGGAGTTTCCGCACACCGGACACTCCGATTTCCGATTCGGTCCCGATTTGTCCATCTCCCGAGCATATCCGCCGCGACCTTTGCCGCGCGCCGGCTTCTGGGGGTCGGCCGGCGACGCGCGTCTAGGAGGCGTCCACTCCAGCCCGAGGCGATCGACCGCATGGGGGATCCGGGGGGAACCTTTTCGTCTCTGCGAATGAATTGGGCGATGGGAGAGGCGGCGGGGGGGGGGGGGACGGGAGATTTACAAATTTTACCGTCGGCCTTATTGAAATTCGACGCGATCGGTACGCAGTTGACGCAATCGGGCAACACTTATGCGCTGAATAGAGGTATCGATTGCATCATTGTGTGATAATCTACTAGCTCTGACGCCCCGCTTAACGTTTGCGGGGGTGGCTGGTTTGTTATCGGTCCGACCAGCGTCAGGTCAGAACCCGGCCGACACATCACTTCGAGGAGGAAAGAACATGTCCCGATTCGCATCCCGCCTACCGGTCGCATCCGTCGTAATGCTGGCAGCGCTGACAGCCCTACCGACAGTCGGCTCGGCGCAGAACATCATCGACAACAACTTCGACGTCTCGTTTAGTCTCTTCCGCACCTTCGGTGCTTGGACGGGCCCGGGTCCCGATCAAACCGGAGGCCTCTTTTTCAACGCCGGTGGCGAAGGCGTCGCCCGTGGTATTGCCCCCGGCATCGGAGCCGGCGACAACCTCCGCGGCGAAGTTATTGAGAACCGGCGTCCCTTCGGCGGAGGTGCTACCGGGGATGGCGTCACCGAACTGCAGATCAATGCAAGCGAGTCGGTTGACGCCGTCCGCGATGTTCGCCGATTCGACGCCACCGGCCTCGCGGTGATCACCTTCGATTACACCTTCAACTTCACCCAAACCGAGGGAGACGGAGTCACCCCGATCAACGAGGGAGCCCTCGCCGCCCAGTTAACCATCCCTGGCAGCATCATCGAGTTTGGCCTTCGATTCTTCGACGGCGACGGAGATGGGGGGGGAAACCGCACAATCGTCGGTGGGGTCCTCGCAACGCCGTTCACACTCATCTCTGACGGACTAGTCCGCTCGGTCTCCTTCACACTTCCGGTCGCCACACCGGCCGCTCGCGCTGCCCTTGACACCCTAAGCCCCGCCAACAACTTCGATCTCGCCACCGTGTTCTACTTCGTTCTCGACGGGCCCGTTGGACGTCGGTTTACTTTCGACAACGTCACCCTCACCGCCGTCACCCCCGCCTTCCTCAAGGGCGACTTCAACTTCGATGGTGAAGTGCTGGACAGCGACATCTCCGGTTTCGTCAGCGCCCTCACGGGCGATTTCGCGTCGCTGATCGCGTTGTTCCCCGCACGCACCGAAGCCGATTTCACCTTCATCGGTGACTTCAACGGCGACGGCGAAGTGCTCGACTCGGACATCACCGGCTTCGTCAGCGCGTTGCTCGGTGGCGGCGGTCGTGTCGGCGTCATCCCCGAGCCGGCGGCGTTGTCGCTGCTGGTCCCGGGAATGGTCCTGCTGCGTCGTCGTGGTCGGTAGTTCTTTTCCGGTGGTTGTTCCAC
>JBBRUM010000171.1:0-7703 GCA_038247815.1 Tepidisphaerales bacterium
ATCCAGTCGGAGATGTCCTGGACCGCCACCGTTACCTCCTCGTCCTTGACGAGGTTGTTCAGTTCCACCGGGCTCGAGCGGAGGAACCCGCTAATTATCCCGCCCTGCACCTCTGCCACTTCCACCCACATGTGTTCGGTGGCGTCGCCGTCGCGGAAGGCGGCTTTGACGAGGAATGGCGATTTTTTTCCGCTTCCCGTGATCGCCCGCGACGCGAACGCCTCCTCGAACTCGCCGAACCGCGCCTTGGCGTGCCCGATGGCGGCGAGCAGTTCTGCGTCGGTGTCCTCCATCGTCGGCACCCACGCGATGTACGCCCGCTGCAGTTCGCCCAGCGGGTCGTCGCTCATCAGCGCTTTGAGCGTCGTCTCGTCGTACGGGAAGAATCGCTCCTCCACCGGTAGATACACCCCCAGCGTCGTGTTCCCCGCCAATTCAGCCGCCAGCTTCCCCAGCAGCGTGTACGCCGTCGCTCGATCCAGCGCGGATGCGCCGGGCCCGGCAGAGGTGGGCATCGTTCCAATACTCCGCCACGCCCCGCAGTTGGCCACCGCCTGCCTCGTCCGCAGCTCTTTAATCCCCGCTGCCGACTTCTTGGCGTCCTCAAAGTACGACTGGCCCCGAGACTGAAACATGAACTGGTACCCCCCGCACGAAATCAGCCCCGGCGCTTCCTCCCCCGCGTACACCACCCACTCCGTCGCAGCCGCGTCACCCGTGATCTCCACGCCCCACGCCCGCTCGACACAGGCCTTGAGTTTCGCCTGGTCCATCGGCCGCTGCCGCGACTCCAGCAGCACCACCACCGGGTCGCTAAGCACCGAGGGCTTCTCGTCCTCCACCGGCAGGACCGGTAGCACCGGCAACGCCGCCGCCCGCTGCGATTTCCGCTCCGGTATTTTCGCCGCCGTCCTCGCCGGGGCGACTTGCTCCCCCTCGTCGCTCTCTTTCGGCGCCCCCACCGAAAACCCGCGCTGGTCGTCCCGCCTCATCCAGCCAAAGAGGTTCTCGAGCAACTCATCCCGCTCGGGCGGCTTTTCCGGCGGAAGGTCCGCGTCCGTCATCGGCGGCTTGCCCGTCCGACGCCGAGCCTCGTTGACGATCCGCAGGTGCTGCTCCCGGTCTCTCTTGATGGCCAGCCCCGCCCCCACCTTCACCACGTAGAACCCCGCCAGCGCAACCGCCGCCGCCAGCCCCAGCGCCATCAGCCAACACGTAAAACCGCCCATGGTCCCACCATACTCCGAATCACCCGCCTCGCCTCAACCCACCCCTACACACCCGGCAATTCCTTCACGCCGCTCGCCAGCCCGACGTTCTCCCGGTGCACCGCATCCAGCACCCCGTTGACGAACGCCGGCGAGTTTTCCGTGCCGTACCGCTTGGCCAGTTCGATGGCTTCGTCGATGACCACCTTTCCCGGCGTCTGCGTATGTCCCAGCTCCCAGACACCCAGTCGAAGGATCGCCCGGTCGACCCCCGGTTGACGCTTCACCGGCCACTGCGGCGCATGAAACTCCAAACGCTTGTCCGTCGCTTCCCTGTCCAGCCAAGCCCCCCGCGCCATGTCCATCGCCTCCACCCGCGCCTCCCCAATCCCCGCCTCCTCCACCCCAACCCCCCCCCCAGCCCCCACCCCGCCCGCCAACCCAACCCCATCGTCCTCCCCCGCCCTGAGCGCGCGCTCGGCCGCCTCCGAATCCGGCGCTCCCCCCGAGTCCCACAGGAACAACACCCGAATCGCCAACTCCCGCGCTTTTCTCTTCCGATGCATGAGCCCCCCCAGGATCCCCCCATCCCCACCCACGCCAGATGGCCGAACTGAGATGGCATTTGATCTCCAAGAGATCAACCACCCGCCGGGGTACCGGGTTGAGGCACGGAAATACCGAGAAACTAAGAAGTCAGTACAAAGAAATGACCAAAACGAAATCAATTAAATCACATTATTATTAAACACAATCTTTCCCTCCCCCTCCGCGCGCATTTCGCCTCGTTTGCCTGCCTCAAGCCGGTACCCCGGCGGGCGGTCAATCCTCCCCGAGGCCCCAAACTACAGCACCGCGTGCTGATGCCGGATGATCCTGCCGGTGTGCACATACACCACGTTCTCGGCGATGTTGGTGCAGTGGTCGCCCATGCGCTCGAGGTTCTTGGCGATCATCAAGTTCGCCACCTGTTGCGCCGCCGCGCTGCCCGCCGAAGGGTCTTTGACGCTGCCCTCAAGGCCGCCCAGCACATCTCGGATGATCTGCTGATACAGCGCGTCCACCGTGTCGTCCCCCTTGAGCACGCCCCAAGCCATCAGCTCGTCGCTGAGGTTAAACGCCTTGATCGTTTCCCGAAGCGTGTCGGTCACATGCGCGATCATCACACGAAGATCCTCGGGCGCACGGTAATCGGGGATCTTCCGCAGTATCGGCACGCGCTGGGCGATGTTCACCGCACAATCCCCGATCCGCTCAAACTCCCCGTTCACCTTGATGATCGTCGTGATCCGCCGCAAGTCCACAGCCGCCGGCTGGTGCAACGCGAGCAGCCCGATCGCGTCCTTCTCGATCTGAACTTCCTCCTCATCGATCCGCAGATCGAGCTGGGCGACCTTCTCCGCCAACCTCTCGTCCATCGTCAGCAGCGCCTCGCCCGACCACTCCGCCGATTGCTGAATCAACGCCGTCATCCGTGCAAGACGGGATTGGAGAGATTGCAGAAGATCCTGAAAATGGGCCGACATCGTTTTAACTCAATTCTTAGCGCAACACTAACATTCTACCCACCTCAACCTGTTCGAGCCGCCCGACCCCACCGAATTTTTCATCGCCACGGGGGTTCACATCCGTAGCAACGTGGCGTCACCCGAACCGACCCGTGATGTAGTCTTCGGTCTGTTTCTGCGTCGGGTTCGTGAAAATCGTCGCCGTCGTGTCGTATTCCACCAAGTTCCCCAGGTAGAAAAACGCCGTCTTGTCCGACACCCGCGCCGCCTGCTGCATGTTGTGCGTCACAATCACGATCGTGTAGCTGGTTTTCAGCTCCGTGATCAGGTCCTCGATCTTCGCCGTCGCAATCGGGTCCAGCGCCGACGCAGGTTCGTCCATCAGCAGCACCGACGGCTTGGTCGCCAGCGCCCGGGCGATGCACAGCCGCTGCTGCTGCCCACCAGAGAGCCCCAACGCCGACGCCTTTAGCCTGTCTTTCACCTCGTCCCAAATCGCCGCCTTCCGCAGCGAGTCCTCCACCAGCGGTTCCAACGCCGACCGCGACGAAATCCCCTGAAGTCGCGGGCCGTACGCCACGTTGTCGTAAATGCTCTTCGGAAACGGGTTGGGCTTCTGAAACACCAGCCCCACCTGCCGCCGCAGCGACACCAGGTCCACCGCGGGGTCGTAAATGTTCTGCCCGCCGATAATCAGCTCCCCCGTCACCCGACACGCCGGAATCAAATCATTCAGACGGTTGATCGACCTCAAAAACGTCGACTTCCCGCACCCCGACGGCCCGATCATCGCCACCACCGCATTCCGCGGGATCGTCAGCGACACCCGTTTGATGGCTTCGTGGGCCGCATAGAACACGCTCACGTTCTTGGCTTCGATGAGGGTCGTGCCCTCGCCGCTGATACCGCGGGTCCCGTCGGCGGTGACGGTCGGGACGGTCATTCGGAACATCGTCGTGGCTTGGCTCATAGAATACCGGCCTGTTCTGTCCAAAATGACCTGTCGCGGTCCCAACCGCCGAGCTTCCCCAGCGACCGTGGAACAATGCTTCCAGAAAATGCTAGGGGAAGGGGGCAATGCCGGTAAGGCAATACCCTAAACTTAACGCGTCGCTAACACATCGTTCGGTATGCCATTGATTCGGCCTCTTGTTATAAACGCCGCCCCCATGAAGACGTTTCTCGCCCAAGTCACCCCCGCCGACCCGAACGCCGGAACACCCACCACCGCCCCCGCCCACTCCTCAGTAGAAAACATCATGATCCAGTTGGGTGTCGAAAGCACTTGGCGGGAAACCGAGTGGTGGGGCTGGGTCGCGCTGCTCGGCTGTATCTTCCTCGGGGTCATTGCAGGGCGAGTTACCTCGGGGTTAATGCGGAAAACCGCCGATCGCGCCCAGGGGCGAGGCGCCGTCGCCGCCGCCACCGTCGTCCGCTCCGCCGCCACCCCCGCCAGCCTCTTCCTTATCACAGTCGGAATCTCCATCGGCCTTGGGTTTATTGACCTCCAGCCCGTGGCTTCGTCCCTCCGAAACAAAGTTCTGACATTCCTTTACGTCCTTGCCGTCGCGTGGTTCCTTTTCAACCTTGTCGATCTTATCGATATCTGGGTGAGAAACCTCGCCACCCGCACCAAGAGTCACATTGACGACCAGCTCGCCCCCCTGATCCGTAAAACCCTCCGCATCTTCCTCGTCATTCTCGTCGGGTTGTACACCGCCCAGAACATCTTCAACCAAGACGTGACTGCATGGCTCACGGGGTTGGGTATCGCCGGGCTGGCCGTTTCGCTGGCGGCGCAGGACTCGCTCCGAAACCTGTTCGGATCGATCACCATCCTGCTCGACAAGCCCTTCGAGGTGGGCGACCGCATCGTTTTCGACGGGTTCGACGGGCCCGTCGAGGAAATCGGCTTTCGCTCTACACGCATGCGGAATTTTGACGGCGAGCTCATCACCGTTCCCAACAGCAAATTCATCGAGGGTTCGGTCCGTAACGTGACCAAGCGGCCCACCATTCGACGCGTCATGGACGTGTCGGTGGAATACGGCACCTCGCCAGAGCTGATGCGTCAAGCGGTGGAGGCCATTCGAAAAATCCTCGACGAGCCCGAGATCTGTCTCAAGCTGGACTGGGAGAAGACCCCGCCACGGGTTCACTTCAACGAAATGAAGGCCGACAATCTCAACATCCGGGTGTCTTACTGGTTCTCCGACCCCGCTGACTGGTGGGGGTTCAATGACCTTGCGCAGCACGTCAACCTGCGGGTAATGGAGGAGCTGACGGCGATCGGCGTCCCGTTCGCCTTCCCCACCCAGACCATGGTCCTGACCAACGATGGCGACAAGCCGCTGCGGGTGGAAACACGTTCCGCCCCCGAGTCGCGTCCCTAGCTCGTGGGTCTCCCGAGATTTCGACAGATTGCCCGCCCACGCCGCGCCGGCAGAGAACCCCCATTGACCCAACGATCTTGACAAATTTCACGGACACAAGTTTCAGATTTGGTCCGCCCAGTTCGGTTGCCTCCGTGGGGGTGTGGGGTATGTTCGAGTTGGTGACGGGAGCACGACGCAGTATCTGGAATCGAGTGGCGGTCGCCGGAGCCGGCGGAAGAGCCGTTGCGCCCGTAATCGAGGCCCTCGAGGGGCGGCGGCTGTTGTCGGTGGTGGTATCCTCTCCCGAGGCCCGGGCTCGCCCTGCGGCGTTTTTTGGGTGGGCGGCCATCCGCGCGGGGCGGGAATTCGTCGGACCCCTGGCATCGGGCAAAGAGCCTGCAGTCGACGGCGAGCGACCCTCGAGGAAGCCGATTGCACCACAGTTCTCCTCCTTCAACAGCGGAGCCCTCGCCGGAAAAATCGTCTACCTCACCGCCGGTCACGGCCTCTCAGCCGGCGCGGGTTCGACCGGCAGTTGGAGCACCGACCGCGACGTCAACAACGGCGTCGTCGAGGACTACGGCAACCAAGACCAGCTCCAATCCTTCGCCGACTACATCCTCCGCGCCGGCGGTACCGTCGCGCCCCTCCGCCCCATCGGCAACCAGTCAGCAGAGGTCGTCCTCGACAACGACTCCCCCGGCGTCACCTTCACCGGGGCCTGGTCCAACGTCACCACCGGCCTGCACTACGACGAAGACTACGGAACCGTTCCCGACGCGGTGCGCTTTCGCTTCGCCACCATCTCCCCCGCCGAAACCGCCACCGCCACCTACGCCCCCACCTTCACCCAAGCCGGGTTCTACCCCGTGTACACCTGGGTCACCAGCGGTACCAACCGCGCCCGCCAGAGCTACACCGTCTCCCACTCCGGCGGGGCCACCACCATCGCCGTCGACCACCGCAACGTCGGCAGGGGCTGGGTGTACCTCGGCACTTATCACTTCGAAACCGGGCAGTCGGGAAGCGTCAAGATTTCGAACCAGTCGGCGAGTGGCACCATTGTCGTCGCCGACGCCATCCGCTTCGGCAACGGCATGGGCGACTGGGACCCGGGCACGGGCGTCTCGGGGCGCACGAGGTCGGAGGAGGCCGGGCTGTACTGGATCATCCGCTCCCTCGGCGTCGACGGCGGGGCCGGCCGGCAGGTCTCCGATTACGACACCGGCGACGACGGATCGGCCAACATCTCCGCCCAGCCGAAGTTCGCCCGCGACATCAACTCCGCCCCCTTCGGCCAGTCGATCTACCTCAGCTTCCACACCAACGCCGGCGGCGGTCGCGGCGCGCTCGCCCTCACAAACGCCGACGGCGGAACCGGCAACACCACCAACCAAACCCGTTACGCCTTCCTCCTCGGCAAGGAAGTCAACGAAGACCTCCGCGCCGCCCAATCGCAGCTCGAAGCCGCCTGGTCCACCCGCACGACCTACACCTACGACGCACCATCGTTCGACTACGGCGAAATCTCCTCCGGCAACACCGGCAATGAGTTCGACGCCACCATTATCGAGCTCGCCTTCCACGACGACGCGACAGACGCGCTGTTCCTCAAAAGCCCCCTCGGCCGCGATTACCTCGCCCGCGCCACATATCAGGGCGTCGTGCGATACTTCAGCGAGTTCGGCGGCGGCTCGCTCCAGTTCGCCCCTTCGGCCCCCACGGGCCTGCGCACGCGCGTCGATTCCGCCGGCAACATCGTGCTGAACTGGGCAGCCCCCCCAGCCGACGCGGTCAACGCCAACTCGTCGGTCAACACCGGCCCGAACGGTTACGCCGCCAGCGGATACGAAATCCAAGTGTCGACCAACGGCTACGGCTTCGACACGCTCGCGACGACCTCCGCCCTCACCCACACCGTCGCCATCCCCCCCGGCGACAGGTCGCCGCGATACTTCCGCCTCGTCGCCACCAACGCCGGCGGCCAGTCGCCACCCTCCCCCGTCGCGGCAGCCCGCCCCGGCGGCACGTCCAACGGCGGCGCGACCTCCCGCGTTCTGGTCGTCAACGCCTTCGACCGCAACGACTCCGCACTCTCCCCCACCGTCTCGGCATCGATCAGCTACAACCCCCCCGGCGCCGGCACGCCCAGCGTCTACACCCGCGTGCTCCAGCGACTCGCCAACAGCTTCGACTACGTCGTCCAAGCGGGTCGCGCCATCGAAGCCTTCGCCACCGGCGGCGCCCAGATCGGCTTCGATTCCGCCAACAATCAAGACGTCGCCACCGGCGCTGTCCCCCTGGCCAACTACCAGACCGTCGTCTGGCTTGCCGGCGAGGAATCCACGGTCGACGAGACGTTCTCCGCCGCCGAGCAAACCGCCGTCGCGACCTATGTCAACGGCGGTGGGAGGCTCTTCGCCTCCGGCGCTGAAATCGGCTGGGACCTAGACCGCCCCTCGGGCCCGACGAGCTCCGACCGCGCCTTCTACAACAACATCCTCCGCAGCGACTACGTCTCCGACGACGCCGCCACCTACAACGTCGTCCCCACCGCGGGCGGAATCTTCGCCGGACTGTCCCCGATTTCCTTCGACTCCGGCGCAACGACC
>JBBRUM010000172.1:0-7657 GCA_038247815.1 Tepidisphaerales bacterium
AGACCGACTTTCTTCGGAGTCTATCACAATCATGCGAGTCCTCGTTATCGGTTCCGGCGGCCGTGAACACGCTCTTTGCTATCGCCTCTCCAAATCCCCGTCCGTCACCACGCTCTACGCCGCACCCGGCAACCCTGGAATCCTTCCGCTGGCGGAGTGCCTCCCGATCTCCCCCACCGACATCCCCACCCTCGTTAAGACCGCCAAGGTCCTCGCCATCGACCTCGTCGTCGTCGGCCCGGAAGACCCCTTGGCTGCCGGGCTTGGCGACGAACTCATCAAGGCCGGCATTCCCACATTCGGCCCCACCGCTGCGGGAGCGCGCCTCGAAGCCGATAAATGGTTCGCCAAAGAACTCATGAAACACCAAGCCGTGCCCACCGCCGACGCACGCGCCTTCACCGACCCCAACGCAGCCGACGAATTCATCAAACTCCGCCCCGCGCCCCTCGTCCTCAAAGCAGCGGGCCTGGCCAAAGGCAAGGGCGTCACCCTCTGCTACCGCACCCAAGACGCCCTGGACACCGTCGACCGCGTCATGCGAAAACGCGAATTCGGCGACGCCGGCGCCCGCATCGTCATCGAAGAATACCTCCAAGGCCCCGAGGTCTCCGTCCTGGCCGTCGTCGCCGGACGCGAACTCTTTGTCCTGGACCCCTGCCAGGACCACAAGCCCGTCGATGACGGCGACACCGGCCCGATGACCGGCGGCATGGGCGCCTACTGCCCCACGCCCGTCATCACCCCCGAGCTGCTCTCCTTGATCGAGCGCGACGTGCTGATCCCCACCATCGACGGCTTGCTCCGCGAGGGCATTGAGTACCGCGGAATCCTTTACGCCGGAATGATGCTCACCGCAGCGGGCCCGAAGGTACTCGAATTCAACTGCCGGTTTGGCGACCCCGAAACCCAGCCTCTGATGATGCGCCTTCAGGGCGACCTCGGCTTGGCACTGCTCTCCGTCGCCCGAGGCAACCTCGACGACTGCAACCTCTCGTTCGACCCTCGCCCAGCCGTTTCCGTCGTCGCAGCCAGCAAAGGATATCCCGGCCCCTACCCCAAAAACCTCCCCATCACCGGAGTCGACGCCGCCAACGCCCTCCCCGACACCCAAGTGTTCCACTCCGGCACTAAAACCGACGGCAACCAACTCCTCACCGACGGCGGCAGAGTCCTCTCCGTCACCTCCCTCGGCGACACCATCGAACTCGCCCAACTCGCGGCGTACGCCGCCCTCTCCAAAATCCACTTCGACGGAATGCACTACCGCAGAGACATCGCCCACCAAGCCATCAAACGCACCTGATCCAACCCGGCCTTGGTTCCCTAGCCCCGCCCGGTCCCCCGAGATTACCGCTTCGCCTCAGGTAATCCGGTCACGTCAGCGTGTTCATCGCCAACGGCTTGGAATTTCGCGCTTACACCCCGAACAGCACGAACTTCGCCGTTTCCCCCTTGGCAAATCTCGCCCGCACCTCCGCCCGCCCGTCTCCGCGCAGGCTGACCTCGACCCCGGCCGTCGCGCTCCACTTTCCGGCTGCGGCGCTACGAGAGACGTACTTCACTTCCGTCGGCGTCTGGGCGAAGAGGCACACCACGCCCCTCCCCTCGAATAGCTTCTCGTGGATCTCTGGCGTCCCGCCAGCGCGTCCCGTGACCACGGGGCAGGCAAACGCAACGGCGTCCCGCACGACCTTGTACTTTCGCAGCCAGCCGCCCAGCCGCTCCACACCGTCGGCAGAGATCCCGCACAAGTCCCCCCAGATACCCCCGTGCCCCAGCATTAAGCTCGCAAGTGTGTCCGTCTGGAAGTTCTCACCGTCATCGGGCAGGTAGTGCGTGAGCATCGTCGTCAACGGCAGCCACTTGTCGAAACCGCACGTCGTCCGAGCGTTCGCGCTGCGCGCCGGGCCGGGGTAGAACAGAAGGTTCGGGCTGTACTTCTCCGGCTTGGGGATGTTGTAGCTCCAAAAGTACGGCCCGTTGTTGATTAGGAAGAACTTCCCCGCCGACAGGAAGCTCAGCCCGAAGCACCGCCCCCCCTCCGTCATGTCGAAGTCCAAAATCGACCCCGGCACCTTCTCCCGCACTCGCTCGGCGATTTTCGCCATGTACAGCGGCAGAAGATAAGCAAACCGCTCGCCCCGCTCGGCAGCGGTGTGGGAGGCGTCGCCGTGGTCGTGCCCGGGCTCGTCGCAGCAGTAGTGCGGCACCGCCGCCCACACGTTCATCTGCTGAATCGCGTCCAACTTGAAGTACGTCACCCCGGTCTGCCCGTGCAGGCGAATCAGCTCGTCGGCGAACGCGCTCCACCAACGGCTCACCGGGCAAAGTCTGTGCGACGCCTCGGTTTCCCAAATCGGCGACGGCTCGCCGCGCTTGCCGCCCACACCCATCACGCAATCCCCGTGCTCGGCAAACATCCGACTGCTCAACGCAGCCGCGTTGTCGAACCACAACCCCAGCCGCATCCCCCTCTCCCGCAACATCCCCGAGATCTTCGCCAGCCCGTCCGGAAACCTCTCCCGGTTGACCTCCCAATCCCCCGTCTTTTGATACCAACCGGTATCGATCACGAACGTATCGACCCCGATCCGCCCAGCAACCTCCACTTCCAGCTCGATCCGCTCCTGCCGCATGTCGTCGAGGTAGGGACGTCCCTGCCAGTCGTGTATGCGCTCCTGGTGGTTCCAACTGTTGTAGTAGATGTACGGCTTGCGCGACTCCGCGTTTTCCGACTGCTCCCGCAACATAAACCGGCGATACCTGCGCGCCACCTCCCCCAAATCCTCCCCCACACCCACATGCAACCACGGCGACACAAACGGCGAACTCGAGATGTCCTGCCCCGCCAGGTAGTTTCCCTTCACCGCCCCCAACTCCACGCCCCCCCTCCCCACCGCGAACCGCACGAAGCAGTCCGGATGCTGCGACCCATGCTCATACCCCATCACCACCACCCCGCCGCCCTCCCGCTCCACTACCAACAACGGCCCCATCACCTCCGCCCCCACCGCCATCTCCTCCGCCGACAACTCCCGCTCCATTAGCGTGTACGAATGAGACAGCTCGACAAAATCGCTCAACCCCACCTCCCACACCCGGCCGAGCGCCGCTTTAGGCAAACTTAGATAACCCGCTTGATCGCTTCCTCCCACCTTCGTCAGCCGCCGCACCCCCTGCGAAACCCAAGTCCACCGCATCCGCACCACACCGCCCGCCCCCGTATTCCCCCACCGCGCCTCCAGCCTCACTCGCAGCCCCGGCTCACCGGCAACGTCCCCCTCCCACTCCGCCCACTCCACTCCCCCGGCCAACCTCCCGTGCCCCACCTCCCGCACCTCCCGCATCGCCCCCACGACCACCCGCCCCGCCACCTCCACCGTCGCATACCCCAACCGCACGCCCCACCCCGCTACGCCCCAATCGTCCTGCCCAAACTCAAAAGTAACCATCCCAAGAATCTACCTCACCCATCGCTCCCCGAAACCTCGCCACCCCACAATTCACATCCATCCCATCACCGCCTGCACCGCAACCCCAGCCACCCGCCCGCACCCATCACAACCCCCCACGCCCCCAGCCTCCGTCTCCACCGCGTTCCACATCACCCCAGCAGACATCAAGACCCCCAAGCATGCGGCCCCACTGACAACAGTGTGTCAGCGAAATTGTACGGTAAAAGTTTGGAGTTTCGTTCGGCGTCTGTACGATACATCTTGAGTACCAAACAGGAGCAAAACATGATCGCGAACTACCTCTACCGCTTTTCCCCGTCCTCCGCCGTCCTTGACCTCATCGCCAGTCGCCGCAAACGCCGCGTTTCCGGAGACACACTGCAACTCTCCGCAGGCCCGGGCCACGACCGCCGCCCCCCCCAGCCGGCGGCTCTTCCCACCCCCGAAGACCGCCTCCATGCCGAGATCAACGCCCTTGAAGACCCCGAACGCTGGGATGGCATGGCGTAATCCACCCACCCAAAACCTGCGACCGACAACCCCCGGGGGCGCGGTGCCCCCGGGGGTTGTCTCTTGCGCCAAATAAGCGTTCACTTCCCCCCGCCAGCTGCCCCAACTCCCGCCCACTCTCTCAACGCCCCGCAAAGCGCCGGATAAACATCCTGGGCTCCTCCCCCCCCCACAGACATCCCCCATACATCCCAATCAAATCCTCAGGCCCCCTCTCGCCCCCGATCCTGAAAAACGACACCAAGTGAACGGTTTCTTCACCCGACTTCGGCTCTCATCCCTTCACCGCGCCCGTCGACAAGCCACTGATAAACTCCCGCTGCAGGAACAGGAACAGCAGAGCAGGCGGGATGATCGCCAGCAGCGTGCCCGCCAAAAAGACCCCATACTCCTGCGTGTACTGACCCACGAACTGGTTCAAGATCACCGGCAGGGGCATCTTCGCCTGAGTTTGCAGGAAGATCGACGGGCCCAGGAAGTTGTTCCAAGCACCGAGGAAGCTCACCAGGCAAAACGCCCCCGACATCGGCCGGACGAGGGGCATGACCAGGCGGAAGTAGATCCCGAACTCCGAGCAGCCGTCGATACGACCGGCTTCGATGAGCTCGTCCGGTACACCTGAGATCGCCTGCCGGAACAGGAACACGCCAAAGACGCTCACCGCCCCCGGAACCAGCAGCGCCGCGTACGAGTCCAACATGCCCAGTCCGAAGATGAGCTGATACACGGGGGCAAGCAGCGCCACGCCGGGAATCGCCAGCGACGCCAGCATGAACGACATGATCGCCGCCCGACCCTTGAACTTGTACTTCGCCAGCGCGTAGCCACCGAGGCTGGAGAAGAACAGGGAAATGATCGTTCCAGCCGACGCCAGAAACAGCGAGTTGACGATGTACCGCCAAAACCGCACCGGCCCTTCGACGGTCTCCTGCGGCTCGAACAGCGTTTTAAAACTGTTCAGGCTTAATGTCGGCTTCTGGGGCAACGCCGCAGCCGCGAGTTCCTCCGGCGTGGCGTCGGCGACGGGGGCGCGTTTCCACTCGCTGAACCACGTGCTCGCCGGCGGCAGGAACACGAACTCGTTCATATACTCCTTGTCCTTGATCGCCGCCGAAAACAGCCAGAAAAAGGGCAGCAGCACCACCGTCGCCGCCAGCGTCAGCACCGTCACCCGGGCGTATTTCCAGCCCCACCTTGGGTTGACGAGCACCAAGACCACGAACACCACCAAAAGCCCGAGCAATGTTCCCTGCAACCAGTTCACACTTCACCACCTGTCTTGAAGGTCCGCGCCCAAATCCGCCTACTCCTTCGCCGCGCCGCTCAGTCGGATCTGGATCAGCGAGAGCACGAGGATCATCGCCGTCAGGATCCAACCGATGGCTGCGCCCAGCCCCAAGTCCCCACCCTCGAAGGCGCCGCGGTACAGGTACCCGACGATGGTCAGCCCAGAGTTCGACGGGCCGTAGCTTTGCCGCAGCAGTGAGTATGGCAGTTCGAAGAGGTTGAACGAACCGATCGTGCTCGTCACCACCACGAAGACGGCCACCGGCTTGATCTGCGGCAGGGTCACGTTCCAGAACACCGACAGCGGCCCGGCCCCGTCGATCCGCGCCGCCTCGACGAGGCTCACGTCCACGTTCTGCAGCGCCGCCAGGAAGTACACCATGTTGAACCCGACATAAATCCACAAACTCGCCAGCACGATCGCCGGCATGACCAGCGCCGGGTCACCCAGCCACTGCTGCTCCAAGCCCCACCCGGTCAGCGTGTGCAGCAACTGGTTGAACAGCCCGTACCGCGGGGTAAACAGCACGCCGAAGAGAATCCCGACGAACACCTGCCCCACCAGGTTCGGCGCGAAAATCGCGAGTCGAAAGAACGACTTGAGTCGGTCGTCCTTCGTGTTGAGCAACATCGCCAGCCCCAAGCTCAGCGGCAACTGCACCGCCAGCGAAAAGAAGCAGAACACCAGCGTGTTCCAAACCGCCGTGGCAAAGTCCGGGTCGCTGAGCACGAACTTGAAGTTTCCCAGCCCGACGAACACCCGCGAGGTCGGCCCGTTGGTTTGATAGAAACTCAGCATCGTCGCGTACACGACCGGATAGATGAAAAACACCGCCGTCAAAATCAGATATGGAGAAAGGAACAGCCACGGCGCCCACCGCTTACCCCGCTGCCCCCCGGACGTGCCTCCCCCACCCGCCGTCTTCCGCTGCGCGGCCACACTCGCCGTCGTTGTCATCGCGCCCATGCTCATGGCCTCACCTCCCCATCCGATGCCCCACTGCTCGCTCCAGCCGCCGGAGCCCGCAAAAACTGGTTCCGATCGATCTGCTGCCGCACCTGGGTCGCAGTCCTCTTCAACTCCGCGTCGATAAACTCCCGAAGTCCCGCCTCACCGTTGCTGTTGTAGTGCGACAGCGAGTTGACAAAAGCCTCGTTGAGCTTGCTGTCGGCCAGGGTTTGAAACGCGGTGAGGTACTTCGCCGGCGTCTGCGGCGCGAGCTTGGCGTATTCCAGTCCTCGCTGCTGGTTGCTGAAAAACGGGTCCCTCTCCGCCATCTCGGGCATGCTCCACGAGCTCTTCAGCGGCGGCAGGATGTTGTTCGACAGGTACCGCGCCGGGAGAAACTCCTCCTTGTAGTACACGTATTTCGCGAACTCCCACGCCAGTTCCGGGTCCTTGCAGGCTTTGGTGATCGCCAGCCCCGTCCCGCCCCACGTGCTCGTTCGCAACCCGCCCTCCTTCCACGCCGGCAGGGGCATGAGCGCCATCTTCCCCGACACCGCCGCGATGTCCTGCGCAAACCCCTTCGTCCGCCAATCGGGGCAGAAGTAAAACAGCACCAGTCCGTCCGTCATCGCGCGCGACAAGTTCTGCCCCCACCCGGCCGAGAACGCGATGCGCCCCGGCGAATTGATCGACACCTGCCTGATGTACCACTCGATTAGCTCCCCCACCTCCGGCGTGTCGAACCGCACCGCCCCCGACTCATCCAGCACCGGCAGCCCCCGCTGCAACATCAGAATCTGCACCGGGCTTCCGCCGCCCGAGTCGAGGTCGAGCATGTACCTGTCCGGCACGCCGTCACCGTTGAGGTCTTTCGTCACGACCTCGCGCCCGACCCGCGTGAACTCGTCCCACGTCGTCAGCTTCTTTACGTCAATCCCGAGCTTCTCAACGATGTCCCGCCGGTACGCCAGCATCACCGGGTGCACGTCGTGCGGCACGGCGAAGATCCGTCCCCGACTCGACCACAGCGAAAACCGCGACGACACCAGCTTTTCGTCCCACCCTTCGCCCTTCACCAGGTCCGTCAGGTCCACAAACCCCACGTCCGCCAGCGGGCCCCGCGTAAACTGCCCCAGCGACCCTTCCACCAGCTCCACCATGTCCGGCTGGGTGGACCCAGACTGCATCGCAGCCGACAACCGCCGATACAAAGCGCTCCCATCCACCAACTGAATCTCCACCCGCTTGCCCGTCTTCTTGTAAAACGCCTCCGCCGCCGCCATGTGCCCCGGCACGTGGTCCTTGGCGAAAGTCACCAAAATCAAATCCGCCCGCGGCCCCCGCCTGATCTGCACCCCCGCCAGCCCAACCCCCGCCAACACCGCCAACACCAATATCCAAAACGGCGCCTTCCCATATGGAAATTCCATAAGCCTTGCCTCCTCCCCCCCCA
>JBBRUM010000173.1:0-7585 GCA_038247815.1 Tepidisphaerales bacterium
GCCTTGGCACGGTGCCCGCGCGCCGTCGTCCGCCCCGAAAGGTCCAGCGCGTCGCACAACTCCTTGAGGTGCTCCGGCATCGTCCCGCAGCAGCCGCCGACGATGTTCACCCCGAAATCGTCCACGAACCGCATCATCCCCTTCGTGAAGTCCGTCGGGTTCATCGGAAAGTGCGCCTTGCCCTCGACGTAGATCGGCAAACCGGCGTTGGGGAGAATCGAAACCAGCCGCGGCCACTCCGCCGCGATGTGCTTGATCGAGTCCGACAACTCCGTCGGCCCGAACGCGCAGTTCAGCCCCAGCACGTCCACCGCGTCGTACGGCTCGAGGGCAACAACCAGCGCCGTCGGGTCGCTGCCCGTCAGCATCTCCTTGCCACCCTGCTGGTCCATCGACGCCTGCACCATCACCGGCAGCCGCCTGCCCCGCTCGGCGAACACCACCTCCACCGCCGCCAAACAGCACTTAATCGCCAGCAAGTCCTGCTGCGTCTCGATCAGCAGCACATCCACCCCGCCGTCCATCAGGCCCCGCACCTGTTCCGCGTAGCTCTCGAGCATCGTCTGCCAGGTCGTCTGCCCCAGCGTGATGATCTTCGTCCCCGGGCCGATGGATCCGACGACATACCGCGGGCGACCGGGGGTTTCGAACTTGTCGCAGGCCCTGCGGGCGATCTCGGCTGCGACGCGATTATTCTCGATCGTCCGTTCGACAAGGTCGGCTTCGGCGAGCACGATCCGATTAGCACCGAAGGTGTTGGTCTCCACCGCGTCGCACCCGGCTTCGAGGAAGGCTTCGTGGATCTCCTGAATCACTTCCGGCCGGCTGAAGTTCAGCACCTCGGAAATATTCTCTTGCCCCCACCAGTCCTTCTGAAGGTCAAACGTCCGGGTCTGAAGGTTCGAACCCATCGCCCCGTCGAGAACGACCACTCGCTGCCGGGCAAGTTCAAGAAACGGAATACGCGTCGACAAGGGAGGCTCCTTTGGGGTGGACGATGATTCATCCGCTTATGCGGATGGAATGATAGATGCCGCAAACGGGAGGGGCAACGCTCTTCTATGTAAACGCTCGTCCATGTATCGGACAAAAATGTCCGAAACGCGTCGTGTAACGCCTCTTTCTCTTCGACCAGCCTCCCGCAACGACAACCCAAAATCGGATTGATAGCAATGTTTGGGCAGACCTTCGGCTACCACTACTTCGCCCTGATCGGACTTCTGATCGTGCTCGAGGGCGTGCTTTCCATCGACAACGCGCTGGTTTTAGGGCTGCTTGCCAAGCGTCTTCCCAAGCACCAGCAGAAAAAGTTGCTCACCTACGGATTGGCCGGGGCGTTCACGTTTCGCATAATTGCGATCAGTGCGGCGTCGTTCCTACTCAAGTGGCATGTCGTCAAGTTGCTGGTCGGAGGGTACTTGCTCTGGGTCGCTGTCAAGCACTTTTGGGACAACTGGCGGAAGCAGAAAGACGCCCAAGCCGCAACCCTCGCCGGCGAAACTTCGACCCCCACGCTGGTTGCCTTGGCCAGCTTCTGGCCCACCGTCGTCGTCACCGAGCTTACCGATGTCGCTTTCGCGGTCGACAGTATCCTCGCCGCCATCGCGCTCGTCGGCCCGCCGCCTGTCGTCAATGACCTTGCCATCACGTGACACCCCAAACTGTGGGTCGTTATCACCTGCGGGCTGGTGGGTGTGATCCTCATGCGTTACGCAGCCGTTTTGTTCAACAAGCTGCTCGGACGCTTCCCCCGATTCGAAACCGCCGCGTACCTGCTCGTCTTCGTCATCGGCACGAAGCTGCTGATCGACTATTTTGGCAATAACCTGCTTGCCGCGCCGGGGGCGCACCCGGTCGACTTCCACTCACCCACCCACTTCTGGTTTTGGGCGTTCTGGGTCGCCATGGCGATCAGCTTCGCGGTCAAATTTATGAGGGCAAGCCGAAGGGGGATCTTCAAGTCATTCAGGGGTGATCATTTAGGGCTGAGTCGTCGGGCTTTGGGCCGCTGACGTCGGCGGTGGCGCTTCGGGGGGTGCCGTCAGCACGGACCAAGCGTCGGTCGGGAGTACGGGCCGTGCGCTGATCGACCCGCTTTCGAGGGGTACTTGCACGGGTTGTACGGGGGGTGCGGGGTTCGAGAAGTCGGGAACGCGGAAAGGAGGTTTGCTCGGCGGGGGAACCGTGACTGTCGAGGGCTGGGTGGTGGGCGAGGCGGACCGGGTCTCGGCGGAGGGCTGAGGGAGGATGTTTTGCATCCATTGCGGCGCGGCTTGGATGAGTCGGGTGGTGTCGGTTCCCGAGGCGAGTCTGTAGGCGGCGATTCCGCCGACGGAGAGGACGACGGCGAGGAACAGCGTCGGCTTGACCGCCCGACGGTACAACGGCGCCCGGCGGACGGGGACGAGACGGGCCCTGCGGGCCCGGTCGAGCAGGAGTGGTTTGGGGCCGATTTCTCGACCCGAGTTACGTTTGATGGCCACGACGATTTCCTTCCCTTGAATCCCGCTGGCGGCGGGCACTATCGGCGGTATCGGACGCCAGGGCCCCCGGGTTAACTCGACCCACGCGGTCCGTCCGCCCACCAGCACACGCCCCGCCCTCGCCTTTTCCACTTCCCGCGTTAACCTGTCGGCTCACGTGGCAACTCTCGGAGCCTCCGCGCACATGCTGGCAACCTTCGGAATATGGGACTGGACGGTTGTCGCCGCGTACTTCGTCGTGGTGACTTGGGTCGGCGTGCGGATGGGCAGGCCCCGGGGCTCCGAATCTACCGTGGGCACGGGTCGGGGGGGGGTAAACGCGTATTTTCTCGGTGGACGATCCATTCCGGTCTGGACCGCGATGGTGTCGATCGTTGCATCGAGTCTGTCGGCTGCGTCGTTCGTGGGCGTGCCGGACACGGCGTTTTTTGGCGACATCTCCTACCTCGTGCTGTCACTCGGCGGGTTCATCTCCGTCTTTGTCGTCGCACTCCTGTTTGTTCCGAAGCTTTACGCCGCCGGTACGGTCACGATTTACGGCTTCCTCGCGCAGCGGTATGGCGAACCCGCACGACTGGCCGTGAGCTTGGCGTTCATCTTTGGCAGAATGCTTGCGTCGGGGTCCCGACTGTTTCTCGCTGCCATTCCGCTGTCGCTGCTGATCTGGGGCGCTCAGACCCCATCGACCCTGCAGATGGTCCTGGCGATTCTTCTCATCGGGGTGATCGTCACGTTTTACACCGTCATGGGCGGCGTGAAAGCCGTTGTCTGGCTGGACGTCATTCAACTCGCGATCGTGGTCGGGGCGGCGCTGCTCACGGTGGGGATTCTTCTGCACCGCATTCCCCTCGGGCTGGGCGGCATCTTTGACCTGCTTCGCACGACCCCAGTGGGAACTGACGGCGGCAATAAGCTCACCGTCGTTCGATACTCCACCGACCCGGCCCTGCCCTACACGCTCTGGACCGCGCTGCTGGGGCAGACTGTTCTCGGTGTGGCTGCGCTGGGGGTGGACCATGACCTTGCGCAGCGGTTCCTTGTGACCAAGTCGGCTGCAAAGGGCGCGTTGAGCGTGATTCTCTCGCAGTTGCTTTCGGTGGCGGTGATCTCGCTTTTCCTCGTGATCGGGTTGCTGCTGTTCGTGTTTTACAATCGCCCGGACGTCATGGGCGTGGTTTACCCGCTGCCTGATGGGGGCAAGGGGATTTACCCGTGGTTCCTGCTTAACGAGCTTCCCCCCGTTCTCTCCGGGTTGTGCATTATTGGATTTTTCGCGGTGGCGCAGGGGTCGATGGATTCGGCGGTGAACGCCCTGGCTGCCAGCGTCGTCTCGGATGTGATCCACCCCCTCCGCCGCCGATTCGGGTACGTCGTAGACGAATCGTCCGACTGGGAATCGAAGTGGGTCGTGGCTGGAGTTGGGGCGGTGATGTGCGGATTCGCCGTGTTCTGCGCCCTGATCTACGACCCAGCCCAACGCACGCTCCTGGATTTCGTCCTGGGCGTGATGACCTTTGCCTTCACCGGCATGCTCGGGGTGTTCCTCACCGCGCTGCTCACCCGCCGCGGCAGCTCGGCCAGCGTGGTCGCCGCTCTTCTTGCCGGAGCGCTCACGGTGCTGCTGCTTCAGGACGGCATCCTCGGGTGGTGGTCGGAGGCGCTGTGGGGCGTGCGGTGGAAGCTGGCGTTCCCGTGGTGGATGACCCTCGGCACCACGGTCGCGTTTGCGGTGTGCATGATCGGCAACTCGCCAGCCCCGGCCACCTCCGCACCGCCATCCGCCACCCCCCCCATCCCCCCGGCCTCTCCTATCTCCGCAGACCCCGAAGCTGCTCAGCCGAAGTGATCGTCAATCCCGTCAGATCCATCCCCTCGAATTTCTCGTCGGCGATCTCCACACCCTCAATCACCGTGTCCTTCAGCGTGCAGCCGACGAACTCCACGTCCGAGAAGTTGCACCGCTCGATCCGCACCCGCTCGAGACGCATCTCCCGCGATACCTGCCCGCGCAGGCGAACGTCCGTCCAGTGACACGCACGCACCGTCAGCCCCGACACCTTCACCGCGCTCACGTCCACATCCGACCATGCCGAACGCTCAAGCAGCACCTCCGACAACGTCGACGCCCCGATCTTCACGCCCGTCATCGTCGCCGCCACCATCCGCACCTGCGTGCAGCTCGCCCCGTTTACCTTCACGTCCGTCATATCGCTGGCGTCCTGAAGAGACCAGTCGCGGATGCTCGTGCCGTTGAACTGGCAGTCGGTGATCGAGCTGCCCCCGACCACGCGCAGCTTCGACGTCTTCGCGCCGTTGATCTTGAAGTCCGTCACGCGCGACGTTTCGAGCACCATCGAGTCGACACTCGCGCCGTTGACCTCGCAGTCGGTCATGGTGCTTCCGGTGAGCCGCAGGTCCCGCACGGTGCAGGCGTTGAAGCGGTTGTCGGTCAGCGTCGCGTCCTGCAACACCAAGCCGGACACCTGCGCCAGGTTCGCCGAATTGCCCTCGCAGACGAACCGCTCGCCGGTCGGTTCTTCCACTTTCCCCATCACCACCGACACGCCCCCGCGGACGTCCCGGCGGACGAAGTCGGCGACCGTGTTGACGCCGGTTGTGACGCCGGCGACGGCGGCGCGGACGGCTTGCCCGACGCCGGCTGCGAACTGGTCGCCGCTGAGGTTCACCGTGAACTTTGAGTGCCTTCCGCGACCCGAGTCGGCCGGCGCGCCGCCCGGCGGAGTTGGCGGCGGAATCGGCGGCGGGGGCGGCGATGTTTGCGGGGGGCGTTGGCCGGGCGGCGGCGGTGGCACGGCACCGCCGGCCCCCAACGACCCGCTTGCTCCGGACGCGGTCGCGCCGGCTGGCTCGACCATCGCGGCGATCACCTCAGCGGCTTCGGCTTGACTGAGCTTGCCCTCTTTGAGCATCACCAATACGTCTTGAATTCGGTCCTTCATCGCTCTCCGTCCCTTCTCGCGTTTCCACCGTTTCTCAATTCACGAATGAGCTTCGCCGCATCCGCGGCTGACAGTCGCCCGCTTTTCATCTCCGCCAGCACCCCGGCTACCGGGTCGCCGGCGACGTCCTGAACCGCCACGGGCTCGCCGCCCCCAGCCGCACTTGCAACGACGGCACCCGCCACGCCCAACTTCTCCCGCAGCGCTGCCACCCGCGCCTTGACCGTCGGGTAACTAATCCCCAGCGCCGACTCCATCTCCCGAATCGACCCTTCCGTATGCACAAAAATTCGCAAAAGGTGTAACTCTTCCGTAGACAACCGCGAAAACTCGTTCCCACCCCCTCCAAAGTCGCCATCTACCCGGACCCCGCACGGGCCACAGACCCGCACCGCCGTTCGCATTCCTCCGCCACAACTCGGACATTTTAAGTCTTCAGCGATTGGCATATCAATAATATTGATCATTGGATTAATAAAATCAATATCAAATTAAAGAAATCAAGCTCGCTCTTCGATTTTTAGCTCTCGCCGCACCTGTCGCCGACTTTTCCCGCTCATTGTGCAACACCTACCGCTCTCCCCCTGTTAACCTCCCGCACGTATGGGCAACTTCTACGCCAACATCTCTCTTCGCGGCACGACCCCCGCAGCCGTTCGTGAGTCCCTGCTAGCAAAAAGTCGCCGCGCGTACATCACACCCCTCCGCGAGGGGATCGTGTGCGTTTACGACGAAGTCATTGACACGCAGGACCTTCAGGAGCTCTCCGATCTGACGGCGTCTCTCAGCTCGGACCTTGGCTGTCTGGCGTTGGGTGTGCTCAATCACGACGACGACGTTTTGTACTACGAAGTCTGGGACTCCGGCGAGCAGAAGGACGAGTACAACTCGAACCCCGCGTATTTCGGCGACTCGGAACCCGAAGAGGACGATGAGTCACTCGAACCCGACGAGGAGTTCGGCCCGTCAGACGATGAAGATGAGGAGGAAGATGAAGATGAAGATGAAGACGAGGAGTCTGATGAGTCAGGCCCCGAGGGGGGCGATGCATTTGCGCTGGCGTATGCGTTTGGCGTGCCCGAGCAGCAGTCGCACATCGACGAGCTTATTTCCAACCCCGACGCGTTTGTCTTTGCGTTCGAGCTGCACCTCAAACTGTGTGCGGCGCTGGGGATTCCGGAAGACTTTGCGATCTCCGGCTTTAACGCGATTCAGCTCGGCGACATGCTGCCGGGACTGGAAGCCGACGAGCTTGAGAAGGTCGGGTTCTGAGACCTCCGTCTTTGACGGTTACCACAGCGTGTTGAACTGGCACTCGACCACAAGTGTTTGCAGTGCCATGAGCGCGGCTGCGGCACGGAGCATGGCGCGTCCCCCCCGTTGCCCGGCGACCATTCCCGCGGCACCGACGACGGCCAGCGGCGTGAGGAACATCCAGACTCGCTCGGTTTCCAGGGTGAACAGCCCGCTGGCCCCCATGAGAACGACTGTCCCCAATACCGCCACGCTGACCGCCCACGCCCGCTCTCGCCCCTTCCAGCCGCACACGAGGCCCACTCCCGCCAGCCCCGCCAGCCCCACGCCCGAACCCAGCGCCCACGCGAACACATTCCCCACCGTCACCGATCCCCACATGGCCCACCCCTCGAACCGGCCTGCCTTCCCCAAGCCGGCGAGGTCACGCTCCATGGCGGCGTGGGCGACGCCCCAGAAGTCGTAACCCCACGCACCGGCGAGCACCTGACACCCAGTGGCGACCGCACCGATGGCCAGCACCCGCCACCACACCCGGCCCCACCGCAGTTCGGTTACGCCGACGGACATGCCCACGAGCCAGTACATCGCCATCAGCACAGGGACCATGACGGCTGCGTAGGTCATGAAGGCGGCCAGCCAGAACGCCACACCGGCCAGCCCGACCGCCCCAGCCGTGCTCCACCGACCCCCCGCCCTCAGCGCCCACAACGCCGCCCCGATCGAGAGCAGCAGGAACACCGCAAACACCGAATCCATACACGTCGCCCCGAACAACACGCAACTCGGCGCTACCGCGTATGACCCCGCCCCCCCCCCCCACGGGGCACCGGGGGCCCGCCCCCCCCCCGCCCCCCGCCCCCCCCCGGCGCCGCGCGGGGCGCCCGC
>JBBRUM010000174.1:0-7539 GCA_038247815.1 Tepidisphaerales bacterium
CCCCTCCCGCAAGCCCTACTGCCCCACCAGCCCGCGCCGGTTCACGGTGTACAGCTTCCCTTGGTGACGCAGTTTGGTCAGCCTCGCGTCCGCGTCGAATCCGTGGAACTCCGGCTTGGCCGTGATCCCCTTCATCCCCGCCCGAACGCCGAAGATCCCCTCCAGCACGACGTTGCACCACGCCCCACCGCTCGAACACGTCCAGTCGCAGATCTGAGGAAACTCCTGCGGCGCCTTGATCGCCCCGCCCTCCTCCATCGGCAGGATCCCGTCCGCGATGTGCGCCTGCCCGAACGGCCCCTGGTTCGCGCTCTTCGCCATCGCCTTGTACCAGTCGAACGCCATCCCGCCCTGCCCGATTCGGTAAAGCCCCAGGGCCGTCATAGCCGGCCAAGCCGTGTACGCCCCGGTCCACTGGTGGTCCGCCCGAGTGTCGAACATCGCGTCGTCGTCCCCCGCCGCCAGCGCGATCATCCACCTGTCCGTCTTCAACTGCCGCACAAAAAACTCCGTCATCTCGCTCTTCTGCGCCGACGTCAGGTCGTCCGGAATCGCGTTGAGTACCGCCAGCAGGTCGTAGCAGTGCCGCACCTCGCGCGTCGCCCCGTTGGGGTCCCGGGCGTTCCAATATCCCTTCCCCTTCACATACAGCTCGTTGACGTTGCCGATGATCCCGATCGCCTCGTCGCGCATCGCCGCAATCTGTGCCGCATCGGCCCCGCCCGGCGCGCTCTCAAGCATCTCAGCCAGCGCCCGCAGCGAAAACGCGTTGGCCGCGTTCAGGCTCGCCACCTCGTGCACGTAACTGTTCACGCACTCCAGCAGGTTCAGCAGCCCGCCGTAATCCGCCAACCCGTTCTTCGTCTTAAACCGCCGCCAGTTCGTCGCGTACGTCTCCAGGTACCCCCGCACACTCGACGCATTCACCTTCTCATCCAGCAGCTCAAAACCGCCGTTGACCCGAAAGTAGTCCCGCGCGATCGTCGTCATCGCAAAGTCATTCACTGCGTACCACGGCCCGATCCCCGCCCCCGTCAGATACTCCGTGCCGAAGTGCTTGTGCACGTCCAGCGACATCCACCGCCGCAGCGCCGACCGCATCTCCACCGGGTCCAGCAGCGAGTGCACCAGCGACGACAGCGAGTAGTCCCACAAAAACGTCACCGGCTGCCAGTTCCGCGGCAGCAGCGTCGTGTACACCCGCCCGTGCACCGAGTGGGGCGAGTCGCGCTTGAAGTAAATCGTCCCCAGCACGCCCATGTGGTAGTTCTTCAGCACATCCGCGTCGGCGGTTTCCAGCGTGGGCATGAACCCCGAATACCGCCCGTTGTCGGGCGTGAAGCACGCAGCCAGTTCTTCGTTCCAATCCCTGTTCGCCCGTGCGATCTCCGCGTCGGCGTTCATCGCCACCGCGTCGAAGAGCTTCAGCGCCTCGCCCGCCGTTTCCCCCACCGCCGCCACGAACGACACGGTCTTGGTCTCCCCGCCCCGCAGTTCGAGTTCGAAGTACAGCGCCTGCGGCGTGACCCGCGCCGGCTTGGGAAGCGCCCCCTGCACGATCACCGCTTCGCTCTTTACCGCCCGGAACACCACCGCCCCCCGACCCGCGTCCACCGTCGCCTCGTTGTCCTTCTCCAGCGGCGGCAACGCATCGTTCCACGGCCGCATCGCCTTCGTCACGTTCCCCCGCACACCCAGCTTGAACCGCGCCGTCCTCGCCCCCGTCGCCCGGTTCTCAATGCGCAGCCGAACCACCGTCGCCATCCGCCCCACCACCATCGCCGTCGTCGACGTTAGCAAAAACTCGCCGATCTCGGCTTCCCGCTCGATCCGGTCCGGGTGCCATGTGACGCTCGCCGCAACGCCGAGCGCCCCGAATATCCGGTCCCCCCAGAACAGCTTCCCCGTCACCGTGTCCGACGTCGCAAACGGCGGAAAGTTGTGGCTTCGGATCGCCACCGGATCAAGATCAACCTGCACACAACCAAGGAAGTTCGTCAGACCCGGCGGATTAAAAACATCGCCAAACCGGTGCGTCATCTTCGAACTTTTCAAACTCTCGACTGTGGGAATCATGTATCACGCGCCGCGCCGAAGCGCCCCTTGCTCTAGGTAAATCGTCAACCCCCGCCCCCCAGACTAGCCCGCTCCCCCCTAATCGGTGATCCGTACCGGGTCCTTCCCATCGGGACACTTGTTGCTCAGCACGTCCATCACCCCGGCCACCTCCGTGCCCCTTTTCCATTCCTTGGTTCCCGTCCGGCGGATCTCCGGCGGTTGCATCAACACCCCCAGTTCCTGCGGAGAGGGCGGGGGGTCCGACGGCTTGCGGGCGTTCACCTTCTGCAGCACCGCCTTCATGTCCGGCGGGAACCGCTGCATGAATCCAACGAACGGCTTGCCGTCGCCGCAGCGAAACAGGTGCGCTCTCACCACCTCTTTCCCGTCGCGTTCGATCGGCACGAGCAGCTTCGGATTGTCCTCGAAGTAAGTCGCCCCCTCGTCGGCCGTGTAATAGGTCGCCCCCGCCGAAAGCGAAGGCCCCTGCAACTGCCGCCAGATCGCCACCAGCGCCCCGACCAGAATCACCACGCCCACGCCCCCCACCAACAAGGGTGTCTTGTTCAGATGTTCCCGCACGCCCATCAAACTCTCCTCCCGTTCGCACGGGCTCAACCGCCCTCACGCACCAGCCACCTACCACGCAAACCCAAACGTGACCACGCCCGCCTCGTCCTGCACCACCGCCGACCCCCTGAACAGCTCGTGCTTCGGCGGACACAATTCAATGTGCCCGTCCAAAAACAGCACGTTCATCCCCAGATTGTGCGGCCGCGACAGCGGCAGCAGGTTCTGCGGCAGGAAGATGTTCACAATGCCCACCTGCCGCTTCTCGCGGAAACACAGGTTGTTGAGGTCATTCCGCGCCCAAACCCCGTCCATGATGTAGGGGATGTCGCTCTGGTCCCACCGCCTTCCCGTCGGACCCAAGATCCTCTTGCCCTTGAAGAAGCTGGGCTTGATCGAGTCGTTCTGGTTCTTGAACACCCTCCCACCCGACCAGAACCAAAACTGATTTTGCGCGAAGTTCTCGTTCATGGAGTACGTCCGCCGCTGGTCGAACAATCCCCGCTGCGTCGGGCACGCCAAGAAGCTCACCCCCGACGAGTTCCGGTCAAATTCGGGGAACCGCCCTGCGATCGCGAACGGCTGCAACCCCACCGCCTTCGGCAACGCGTTGTACCACACCGGATCCCAATCCTCACCCCGGCCCACATTCCCGAACGCGTCGATCAGCGAGTACACCGGAACCGGCAACGCCTGCTTGTACTGGTTCTGGTACATCACCGTCGCCACGTACAACTGCCGCAGGTTGCTCTGGCACGCCACCATCTGCGCCTGCCCCCGCGCCTTGTTCAACGACGGCAGAAGAATCGAAATCAGCAGCGCGATGATCCCAATCACCACCAGCAACTCGACCAGTGTAAAACCCCTGCCGACTCGATTTCCGTTGCTCATGGTTGTCCTCCAATGCGCCTTGGTGTCCTGGCGTCTGTTGCTTCAAATGTGAACGCCTTGGGGTCCCGGGGCACTTCACGCCCAAACCCATAGCACATAACTTATCACGCTTTCTCACGGAGGTTAGCACCGAATGTGCGGCAACGGATGCAATTTGTGCACAAAATTATGCCGATTCATTGCAAAAAAAACGGATGCACGAAAAGGCAGACCGCCGTGACGTGCACGATTTGACCCCCGCGCCCCACGCCCTATGTTGATGGAAGGGCGTGGCAATCGTGGCGTCCACCAACCAGCCGGTCGTAGGTCCCCGACGCCGTCCCCGGCGACCAACCCCAACGTCACGCATCACATCCCCCCCACTTTGCCACCCCCGTCCGTCGCTTCCGAGAGGCTCGATGTATCGTCCCCGCAAAAGCTTCCCTTCGGGCATGATCGCACTCCGCCTCGCCGGAGTCCTGGCAGCCATCGCATTCCTAGCCGTCGCACTGTGGACCTGGCAAGCCACCCGCCCCGACCGCCCGGACGGCAAAACCCAAATCGTCGTCTGGAACCTAGGAATACTCGGCTCGGAGATCGGCCTCGTCCTCCACGAATTCGAACTGGCACACCCCGATTACCGCGTCATCCACAGCTCATCCGTCGCCCCCAACACCACAGCCGACGGCCAGCGCCTCCTCACCGCCATCGCCGGCCGAGTCCCCCCCGACCTCATGGTCTTCGACCGCTTCGCCATCGCCGAATGGGCCGCACGCAACGCCCTCACAAACCTCACGCCCCTCATCAGCGCCCAATCCCCCACTGACACCCACCGCATCAACCTGGACGACTACTACCCCTGGACCATCGAAGAAGGCAGCTACCGCCCCCCCAACACCAACGGAACACCTGGAATATTCGGCGTTCCCGTCACCGTCGACTGCCGTCTGCTCTTCTCCAACACCGACCACCTCCGCCAGGCCGGCATGGTCGATCCCGCCACCGGCGAACCCCGCCCCCCCCAAACATGGGAGGAACTCCGCGCCGCCGCCAACCGTCTCACCCAGCGCAACCCCGCCACCTCCGCCATCGCACGCCTGGGTTTCGCCCCCAACTACGGCAATAGCTGGCTGTACATGTACGCCTGGCAAGCCGGCGGCAACCTGCTAAGCCCCGACGGAACCCGCGTCCTCTTCGACACCCCCGAAGTCCGCCGCGCACTGCGGTTCATGGTCGACGTCTACGACGACCTCGGCGGAGCCGCCCAAGTCAACGCCTTCCAATCCAGCTTCCAAGGCGGCCGCCTCGACCCGTTCCTCTCCGGACAAGTCTCCCTCAAGATCGACAGCACTTGGGCACTCCAGCAAATGATCAACTGGAACCCACGCATGGACTTCCTCTGCTCACCCGCACCCATCCCCGCCGACCGACTCGCCGCCGGCGAAAAACCCATCACCTGGGCCGGCGGATTCTCACTCATCATTCCCGCAACTTCCCAACAGTCCGAAGGCGCCTTCAAACTCATGCAGTTCCTCCTGTCCCGACAAACTTACCGCTTCCTCCAGCAAGCCAACCGCGAATCCATGGCCGCCGAAGGCCGCCTCTACCTCCCCGAACCCCACCCCAACCGCAAACTCTTCGAGGAAATAGAACGCGAATGGGTCACCGAAGACCCCGCCGTCCCACCCCGCATCAAGCAGGCCTACGCCGTCATCCGGGAAATGCTCCCCACCGCCAAAGTCCGCCCACCATCGCCCATCGGCCAAGTCCTCTGGAACCAGCACGTCCGCGCCATGGACGCGGCCATCAACCACCGCAACTCCGCCCCGACCCGCGACAAAGACGCTGAAGTCCAGCAAATCCTCGCCACCATGGGCCGCGAAGCACAAACCCAGCTCGACACCTTTCTCGAACCACCCCCGCCCCACGTCGTCTCCTGGCCGGGATACTTCCTCGCCTACGCAGCCCTCCTCGGCGCGGGCGGCGTCGCCATGTTCGCGGCCTACCGCCGCAACCGCCGTACCCACGGCTACCAAGCCGCCGAGGTCCGCGCCGCCCTGATGTTCGCCAGTCCGTGGATACTCGGCTTGGTCATTCTCACGGGTGGCCCGATTCTTTTCAGTCTCGTCACAAGCTTCACCCGCTACGACGTCCTCAGTCCCGCCCGGTACGTCGGCTTGGAGAATTACCATCGCGTGCTGAATGACGGCGTGTTTTACACGAGCTTGTGGAACACCGCGTTTATGGTTCTTCGCGTCCCGCTGGTGATGGCCGTCGGCTTGGGCATCGCCATATTGCTCAACCGCTCCGTCCGCGGGATCGGCATTTACCGCACGGCGTTTTTCCTCCCGTCGATCGTCCCGATTGTTGCCGCGTCGCTGCTCTGGGTGCTGCTGCTCAACCCCAGTTACGGCGTGATCAACACGGTGCTCGCTTGGTTGTTTTCAACGCCACCCGCCCACTGGATCGAGATGCTGCTGTCGCAGCTTGCCGGTCAGAAGATCGAGTTCTCGCCACCGAACTGGCTGCAAGACCCGCTCTGGAGCAAGCCTTCGCTGATTCTGATGAGCCTCTGGGGCGCGGGCGGAGGAATGATCATTTGGCTTGCGGGTCTTCAGTCCATACCACGGCAACTTTATGAAGCCGCCGAGATCGACGGCGCCGGCCATTGGGGCAAGTTCCGGCACGTCACCCTCCCCATGCTCAGCCCCTACATCCTCTTCAACGCCATCATCGGCGTCATCGGAACCATGCAGATCTTCGCCGAAGCCTACATCATGACCTCCGGCGGCCCGGCAGACTCCACCCTCTTCTACGCTTACTACCTCTTCCGCAACGCCTTCCAGTATTTCCGCATGGGCTACGCCAGCGCGCTGGCGTGGATCCTCTTTGTAATCGTCCTGGCACTCACGCTCTTCCAACTCTGGGCCAGTCGAAAGTGGGTGCACTATGACCGCACCTAAGCCCCACACCCGCCCCCTCCTCGCCCGACTCTGGCGGCACGTCGCCGACCAGTGGATCGTGCACCTCACGCTGCTGGTCATGGCTGCGCTGTTCGTCTTTCCGTTCATCTGGATGATCGGGATGAGCCTCAAGACCGACGACGAAGCCACCAGCACCGCGATGTTCCCCGCCGTCCCAACCTTCCGGGCAGCCTCCCCCTTCGTAGTCCCACCCGAGAACCTCCCGCGCCCCGAAACCGTCGACCGGGCGCGTTGGGAAAACTTGCTCCCACAACTCACCGCCGCCGCCAAAGCCGCCATCGCTCCACTTCCCCTCCCGCCGGGCGTGGGACCGGACATCGCGGATTTATTGCGCGACGCCGCCACCGTCGAAGCCGTTCGCCGGGGTATCGGCCGTTTGGACGACCGCCGCTGGGCAGACTCCGGCGGCGACGCCCAAATGCTCGCGGACTTCAAGTCCACCCTCACCCCCGACGAACTCCAAATTTTGCTCGGCGACCGACTCGCAAGATTCGAACTCACGGGTATTCAGATCCGGTCCCTCTCCGGCCATGTGAACCAGATCACGCGACCTGGCCAACCCGATGGTTGGAAGGTCGTCTCCGGCAACGCCGACCTTGTCCCCTCCGGCGGGTCCGCGCTGATGGTTCGGTACCGTTTCGACAGCGCCTCAGCCGAACCAGTCGTCCTGAGGTACGACTTCGCCGCGGGAGTCACCCCGGCCGAACTGCACCGCCTCATCATTTCGTACACCGGCGATGCGTCGTGGCATCGCATGGATGTGCAATTTCGGCTGGGTGATAAAACGTATACCTCCGACAGCTCGACCTACATCGCCCAGTCCCGCGCCTCTGGCTTGCTGCTCCAGCCGCCGACGTTTCAGGACGACACCCTTGGCCCGCGGAGTTGGGTGCCACTCACCCCGGTGGATTCGACGGCCATCGGCGGTGACAATATGGCGTCACTAACTCTTACACTTACGCCGAGTTCGACGGTCCGCGCGGTGTATGGGAAGGTGGAGAGAAACTACGCCCGGGCGTTTCGGTCGGTGCCGTTTTGGACGTACGTGCGGAACAGC
>JBBRUM010000175.1:0-7488 GCA_038247815.1 Tepidisphaerales bacterium
CGTCTCGCACTCCAGCTTCAGCTCCGGCGTCAGCATCTCCGCCCCGATGGTCGCGCGGGCGTGCGCCTGGAACCGCTCGCGCAGTTCCGGCAAGCGCCCTTCCCTCACCTTCAGCCCCGCCGCCATCTCATGCCCCCCATGGCTTACCAGCAAATCGCCGCACACCCCGAGCGCCGCCGCCAGGTGAAATCCCGCGATGCTCCGCCCGCTTCCTGACCCCACCCCCTCCTCGTTCACGGCCACCAGCACCGTCGGCCGGTGTAGCCGGTCCACCACCCGACTCGCCACAATCCCGATCACCCCCGGATGCCACCCCCTGCGACCCACCAATATCCCATGACACCCCTCCGCGTCGTCCCCCAGTCGAGCGATCTCCTCCGTTACCTCCGTCAGCGTCTGCCGCTCGGTCGCCTGCCGCTCGCGGTTCTGCGCCTCGAGGTACGCCGCGATCTCCGCCGCCCGCTCTTCGCCCGCAGTGGTGAGGAGTTCCAGCGCCAAACCCGCGTGCCCCATTCGCCCGGCTGCATTCAGCCGAGGTGCCAGCAAGAACCCCACATGAAACGCGTCGAGCTTTTCCCCCCTCAGGTTCGCCGACTCGAGCAGCGCCGCGATCCCGAGGATCTTGCTCTGCGGCAAACACTGCAGCCCGAAACTCGCCAGAATCCGATTCTCCCCCACCAGCGGAACCACATCCGCGATCGTCCCCAGCGCAGCCAGCGCCGTCATCTCCACCAGCAATTGCTTGAAATGCTCCCCCACCCGCGCCCCGTGAATCGCCTGCCCCACACCCCACGCCAACTTAAACGCCACCCCCGCCCCGCACAGATACGGGTTCGGATAATCCCCGCCCAACCTCGGGTGGACAATCGCCACCGCCACCGGCAACTCCGCTACACCGTCTTTTACCTTCCACTCGTGGTGGTCCGTCACGATCAGGTCCACGCCCCGCTCGGCTGCCACCGCTGCCGGCGCGATCGCCGTCACCCCGCAGTCGACCGTCACGATCAGCCCGGCACCCTCGTCGCACAACTTCGCAATCGCTTCGGGGTTCAATCCGTACCCCTCCTCGATCCGGTGCGGGATGTAAGTCCGGACCTTGGCCCCCAAGCCGGTGAGCGCGTGATACAAAATGCTGCTGGCGGTGATCCCGTCGACGTCGTAGTCGCCGTAGATGGCGATGGATTCCCCGTCACGAACGGCTTTGGCGATCCGAGCGGCTGCGGTCGTCAGTCCCGGCAGGGTCGCTGGTTCGTGCAACAGTTTCAGCGACGGTTTGAGGAACGAGAGGCATTCTGCGTCGGAGGTGATACCCCGATTCAGCAGAATTTGCGCGACAATAGGACTGACGCGAATCCGGTCCGCCAGCGCCGCCGCCTCGGGTAAACCCTGTGCAACTGACCACCGACTCTTCCGCTGCATCCGTGCCTTTCTGTCCGATAACCCGCGTCTAGGAGGGATGATACCGCAGCCGGTCGCCGGTCGCCCGTGCCGGTTGTTCCGACGACACCTTCGCCCCGGGGAACGGCGCCGCACCGATTTGTAGGATGTCGAAATCTTTTCCCGTGTTACACTTGGGCGTAGTTTCGGTAAAGAGTTTCGGGCGGAAGGCTTGATGGAAGTTCTCCGCCGACCGATGCTAGACGGTACGGGACGGGCTTGTCGCGCGGGCGACGACCCTCATACCACCCCGGAGGCGCTTCAGCATGTCACGTGTCGGGGTCCGATTCGCGCACCTCTCCGACATGCACGTCGAACCCGACGTCGCGGGGGCACCCACGCGCGGAAGTGACAAGGGTTTCAGCACCGCTCTGCAGTCCCTCGACCTGCTCGACCCCAAGCCCGACTTCATCATCACCGGCGGCGACCACATCATGGACGCCCTGGAGCGCCCAACCGAGGACGTCCACCGCCAGTGGGACCTCTACAAGCGCATCGTCTCCGCGCACTGCCGCTACAAAATTTACCCCGTCATCGGCAACCACGACGTCTTCGGCTGGATGACCGACGCCGTGCCCCCGGAAACCCCCGGCTATGGCAAGTCCCTCGCCTGCCAGATGCTCGGTTTGATAAAGCCCTACTACTCCTTCAACCACGGCCCCGACGAGGGCGGGTGGCACATTGTGTGTTTGGACAACACGCAGCCCTGCCAGCGCGGTTACTTCGGAGGCTTGGACGCCACGCAGCAGCAGTGGCTGGCCCGCGACCTTGCAGCCGTGCACCCCGGCAGGCACACGGCGATCATCACGCACATTCCGATCCTCTCGGTGTGCGCGCAGCACTTCTTCGCCCCCGAGCAGCGCGTGGACTTCTGGAAGATCTACGACGTCTTCGTCCACCACGACTCCCGGGAGCTCGTCGACCTGCTGGTTCGCCACAAGGTCAAGCTCTGCGTCGCCTCGCACATTCACATGCTCGACCGGATCGAGTTTCGGGGGATTACCTTCGTGTGTGACGGGTCGGTCTCGGGCGACTGGTGGCGCGGCCCGTTCCGCGGGTTCCCCGAGGGCTACGGCGTCTTTGACCTCTACCCCGACGGGGCGTTCGACTACAACTACAAGACTTTCGGGTGGTCCGCCGAGCACGCCGCGAAGAACGGCTCGAGCTGATCAGCGACTACCTTCCGTCGTTTTTCCCGTGTTTGCGGTAGTAATCCACCGCGAGTCTGCCGATCACTGGCCAGGTGAACCTCGACAAAACCAGCGCCCGACCCGCCGCCCCCATCCGCGACGTCGCGTCGGCGTCGCGCAGCACCCGCGCCAGCCCCTCGGCAACGCCCGCCGCGCTCAGCTCCACGCAATACCCCGCCCCGGACTCCTCGACCTCCGGATAGTGGCACGCCTTCGTCACCACGCACGGACAACCCGCCCCCATCGCCTCGGTGATCGCCATCGAAAACCCCTCCTGACGACTCGGCAGGCAAAACACCGCACAGTCCACGAGCGCGGCGGCTTTGATCTCCCCATACAACGGCCCCACCACGTGCACCCGCCCCGACAAACCCGACGCCGACACCGCCGCCTCGAACTCGCCCCGCGCCCCGCCGTCCGGACCCGCCACCACCAGCCGCAACCGCGGAAAATCCCCCGCCACCATCGCAAACGCCCCGGCGAGATAATCCAACCCCTTCTTAAAGTGTAGCCGAGACAGAAAAAGTACGAACGGATCGTCGCCCAACGCGGGATGCGCCGCCCTGAACACACCCGGCGCAGGAAGCGACGCAACCTCACTTTCATAAACACCATTGGGAATCAGTTCCGACGGCGCCGAAATCCCCAGTGGCACAATCAGCTCCCGCTCGTCACGGTTCCCAAGGTGCAGAAACATCGCGCCGTCCAACATTCTCTTGACCCCCAATCGCAGCGCCAACTTTTTCTTCAGCGCGCTTTGACCCATCGACCATGGATCGAGCATCCCGTGTGGCGTCAGCACATACGGCCGACCCGCAAAACGCGCCGCGCTGGCAACTCGCTTGAGCATCGGCTCCCACACACCGTGCAAGTGCGCCACGTCCACCGACGCCATCAGCTCGGCCACCACGCGACCGGCACGCCAGCCGGTCAGCGACTCGAGTCGGTCCTCAGCCGCCACATACCTCACCTCGACCCGGTCGGACCCACCAATTCCCGCGAGCACACTCCGGACCTCCGCCTCAGCGCCCGGAACCCGATAAACCAGCATCCGAACGCCGTGCCCCTCGGCGGCTTGGGCCACCGCCAACTTCAGCGCAATGATCGGAACACCCCCCGCAGCCGGGTCCAGCGAACGCACCACGTGCACAATCTCCAGCCGCCCCACCGGCGGAATGCCTCGTCTGATCACAAGGCTCTCCTTCCAAAACACATGCCCGACAAACAACCCGCTCGGGCCAATAATCTAATTACGGTCGGTGCCGTGTGCGCGGATACATAATCTGATAATTCCTGCACCACAACTCGTGTTTGTAGTAGGGATTTCCCTGACCACCCCACCGTTCCCCTTTTTTCCCCATAGCCGTAACACGCCAACATTTCCCCTCTCGACAACTGTGAGGTATTAGACAGAGAGGAATCTGATTCGACGGCGTATAACATGCGCATCTAGTCCTACTTCGTCTTCCGTACGACGCGAGTCAAGGCAGAACGCACAAGACTGTTTCTCGCGCCCGAGCATTCGTACTTCGACTGAAACATGGACTCCGATCCTGCACGCAACGCCGTTGTACCCGACGCGCGACCAGAACTGGTCATGCTGTGCAACGCGCAGACCCCCTACAGGCTGGCACTCCACCTGCGGATTCTACGGGAAATACCGGCGATGCGTCTGGTCTCGATTTTCACCCACGAGGTCTCCAACTCGCCTTGGGTGATCGACTCGCCCGGCGAAATCGGGCCTATCTGCTTCGGTCAGGGTGAGTCTTCCGAGACGAGTCTCCGCCATGGCTTGGCCGAGTGGCGAAAGGGGGGCAAAATCATCGAGCACCTCCGTTCCCTCCGCGCACCCGTCGTCGTCATCCATGGATACAATGACCTTGGGAGACTTCGCGTTCTTCGATGGTGTCATTCCAACGGAGTTCCAGTTTTTCTTTGGGGAGATTCCAACGTAAGGTCGGAACAAAACCGTTGGTTTTTGAAGCGAATCAAGTCCCGATACGTTCACTACGTCGTCAACCGCACCCTCGGAACCATGGTTTGCGGGTCTTTGGGGCGGGACTTCTTCCTGAAATACGGCGCCGATCCGAGCAAGATCTTTTTAGTCCCCTACGAACCGGACTACGCCCAAATCGAGTCGCTTTCTCAGCCGGTGATTCAGGAGGCGGCAAAGAAGTACGGTCTTTCGCCCGGTCGACGGAGGATCATTTATTCGGGTCGACTCGTCCCGCAAAAACGTGTCGATCTCGTGCTGCGCGCGTTCGCATCCATTGCAATGGATCGACCGGACTGGGACTTGGTCATCGCCGGCGACGGGGTTGAACGCCAAAAGTTACAAGCCTTGGTCCCAGAACAACTTAGGACTCGAGTAAAGTGGCTGGGCTTCGTCCCCGACCAGTCGATCGTCTCTGCCCTGTACCGCAACGCCGACGTGCTGTGCATCCCGAGCGAGTATGAACCTTGGGCGCTGGTCGTCAACGAAGCCGCCGCGGCCGGACTCGCCATCGTCTCGAGCAGCGTGGTGGGTGCCGCGGCCGAACTGGTGCGTGACGACGTCAACGGTAAAGTGTTTGAAAATAAAGACTTGGAATCACTAACGTGTGCCCTGCGACATGTCATGGCGCCGGAAAATGTCGATCGCCTTAAAAGCGGATCACGGGGAGTTCTGAAGGACTGGCGCCTCCGTGGGGACCCGATCGCCGGACTGAAAAAGGCGTTGCTCTCCGTATGAATTTTGGCGGATTCTTGGCGTGGCCGGCTGGCATTTTGATTTGCATTAATTCATAGACGCCCCGGGCTTGGGACCCGATAAAGAGATTATCCTCGCCTCCGGACAGTTGGCAGGTATTCTCCGTTGCAAGGACCCTGACGCATGAGTCTTTCCGAACCGCTTCCGCTTGAAGGCACCTACGACCGGGGCAGTCTCGATATCGAGGCGTCCGACCCGGTGGGGCTTCCGTTCGTCGAGCGAAGCTTGTATCAGCCGATGTTGTTCGGGTTTCCGTTGATCGTGGGGGTGTTGTCGTGGCTGGCGGGGGGGATCAGCCTGCTCACCGACTTCGCGTTTTTGTTGATGGCGGTGCTGTGCGCGGTGTTCCTGATCGCCGAATTTCGTGCGTTTAGTTTCAGGTGGGGCATCGGCGGGTTGCTGGTGTACGGCGGTTCGCTGGTGTGGTTCTTTTACGATTATTTTGACAACTGGTTTTTGCGTGACTTTCGGTTCGCCAACGCGGTGTGGACGATCCCGGAGGAGACACTTGCGCGTGCGGCGATGTTCCACGCGCTGTTCATTATCTTCATGTTGTTTGGTCTACGTATCAAACTGGGCGGATACGTCGATCGGGCGGTTGCGCGGTTCCCCGAGCCGGGTTCGGACAGGATGTACATCACGCTGATCAGCTTGATGTTTCTCTTCGGGATGAGTCCCTACGTGTTTTTCACGAACGAGCCGTTTTATCAAGCGATCTGGAACGACATCGTCGGCGGGCGGGCGAGTGGCGCGCTCTGGACGGTGGGGCGGACGGGTAACGTGAACTTCAACTACGGCGCGTACTTGGCGCAGGTGCTGCAGGTGGCGCAGTTCGCGTCGATCCTCGGGGCGTTTTTCGCGATCTGCGTGACGCGGAGCTGGACGGGGCGGGTGTTCGGGTTAGGGGTGTGGTTGCCGACGGCGATGCTGGGCTTCGGGACGGGGTCGCGGGGGGCGCTCGTGCTGATCACTCTTCCGGTGGTCGGGTTTCTGTTCATCCGGTTCCAAGCTGAGGCGGCGGCGCTTCTCCGCACCGTTAGCCTGCGGGCCTATGCGTGGCTGGCGGCGACGCTGTTTGTCATCCTCGTGGGGGTGCAGGTTCAGATCGCGTTTCGCAACGAGGGCTTCCGATCGACGGACTTCGAGCAGGTAAGCGTGACCAAGGTGCAGGGCAATGCGATGTTCTCCGAGTCTCTCAAGGGCTTCGAGTTGATTCCCGCCTATATGAGTCCGTTTTTCGACCGGTTCCCCGGGGAGGCTATTGTCCGCCCGATTCCCGACGCTTTGTACTGGTTCTTCGTGTCGCCGATCCCGCGGGCGATCTGGACCGACAAGCCGATCGACCCGGTGTGGCTGTGGTACAACAACGTCGTCGCCGGTACGAAGGGCAACGAAGGCACGACCATTTCACACGGTGCCGTCGGCCACTGGTACTTCCGATTCGGAGCGTCGGGCGTGGTTCAAGGGGGGCTGTTCATCGGGTTTCTGATGGGGTTGGCCGAAAGACTCCTGCGGGATTATTCGCCTTACAAGCCGATTCTGATCGTCATCGCGCTCGCGCTGGCGACGTTCCTGTTCCGCTGCTACCGAGGTCTGGCGTGGATCGAGCTGCACGGCACGATGGTCGGCATGGTGGCGTTGGGATTGGCGATAGTCATGCTTCGCCCGTTCGTGGGCAGGCAGGCGGAGTCGCGGAACCCCGACGCGGCCTGACGCGGCGTCGCGACTGCCCGGCAACCCGAAGCGGCGTGGAACATATCGGCGCTCGTTGTTTCAATATGATTGGATGCTTGCGTTGTTCCAGACGATTTGCGTTGCACGATTCGACGCGATGAATTAGCGTGACGCGTCGCCGAAGTCGTTGCTCCTATTGCGACGGCTGAACCCTCGGCGCTTTCAGCCATGGTTCGTCTACTCGAAGCTCTGTTCGAATTTTGCGCCTCTCTCAAACTGGCGGTGTTTACGATCCTCATGATCGCGACATTGCTGGGGATCGCCACGTTTTACGAGGCGAGGTACGGGATGGCGGCGGTGCAGCATCTTGTGTTTGGGTCGAACGTGTTTATGGCGTCGATGGCGCTGCTCGCGGTGAATGTGATGTCGGCGGCGCTC
>JBBRUM010000176.1:0-7450 GCA_038247815.1 Tepidisphaerales bacterium
ACGTAGGTGACGGTTCCGGGGTCGCCGGGAACGCCGCCGAGGGTGCCGTTGGGTTTGAGTGTGGAAATGAGAAGGGCGATGGGGTTGAGGATGTATGCGTGGACGTTGCCGGAGGGGTCCTTGGCTGAGCCGACAATCTGGTCATATTTGTTGATGTCGGCGGCGGAGACGACTTCGAGGTAGGAAAAGTCGATGAGGTCGTTGAGGTCGGAGGTGGTGCCATCGGAATAGAGGTAGGCGTGCTTGTCGGTGCCGACGAGTTGGTGGTTGGCGTCGTAGCGGTAGAAACTGCCGACCACTTGATTGAGGTCATTGATCGCGGAGGCGGTGGAGGAGGACTAGCCGTTTTCGTTGGTGCCGAGGGAGGGGATGGCCGAGAGCGTGTTTGAACCTGGAGTCCAAATGAAAGACCCTGCGCCGCGATAGCCAAGGGTGGGGTCGTAAATCGATGAGCCTCCGGCGACAAAACCGGCGGAGTTGATGCCGCCGATGGAGACCGAGGCCTTATTGGTGCCGGCTTGGGTTCCGAAGGTGGGGAGGGTGCGGGTTGTTGAAGTGGTGGGGTCGAAAACGAATGCGCGGGTGCCGAAGTATGTGCCGGAGGAGGAGTAGAGGCGATAGTGCCCGGCGATGATACCGACGTCGTTGATGTCACTGGCGAAGGAGTAATACTCGCCGGTGCTTCCGCCGCCGTCGCTGTTGGTGGGGATGTAGATCGGGGTTGCGGATGTGATGGTGAAGGTAGTGGCGAGCTGGTCAGTGACCCTGTGGCCGGGGCGGACGCGGGTCCCGAAACCGATGATGGTGCCGCCGGCGTTGACGGCTGCGGCTGAGTTGAGATAGGCACCGGCTTCGATGGTGCCCAGTTGGGTGAGCGCACCACCGGGCACGGCGGAGTATGCGAAGGTACCGAGTTGAGTTCCGGAGGCGGTGAACTTCTGGGAAGATCCGACGATGACGCCGGAGTCGTTGATGTCGGTTGCGCCGGTGAAATTGCGGCCGTAATAGCTGTCGATACCACCGAGGGTGGACATCTCAAGTACACCGAGGCTGGTGCTCCATACGAACGGACGAAGACCGACATTTTTGTAGTTCTGGGCGGGGTCGTACTTGGAGAAGCTGCCCACAACCTGACCGTGGTTGTTGATGGCGGCGGGCTCGATGTATCGACTTCCAGAAGGTTCGTAACTGGGTGTCCCCAGATCGAGCAATGCGTATCGAGGTCCGGCGAATGCCGTAACCGGACACGCGAGAACGGCAACGAGAATGACATGATGAGCAGACTTCATGGAGTACTCCCGAGTGGAAACCAACGCGTAGGATAACCCGGTGTGTTCGGACCGTGTTGGTGATTCAGCGGGGTGTGACGAAGTGCCTCGCTACAAAAGAGACCGAGTCTCAGTTCGCCGGTCGATTGTAGGCGGGCGACGGGGAATTGCCGGCGTCGAGCAACGTTGAGCGGGCGGTACTGGGCGAAGTTTGTCGGTTGCGGCGAGGGATTTGGTCTGGAGAGAGATCGAACGTGGACATCGGGGGGAAAGATGAACGACTGGACGGAGAAAGGGTGGGGTGGCGTTGGGAGAGGGCGTTCCTATACTTGCCGCTACATGAGCAAGAAGATTGCGAAGCTGGCGCTGGAGGACGGGACGGTGTTCACCGGGGTGGCGTTCGGGGCCAGCGCCGAGAGCGAGGGCGAAGTGGTCTTCAACACCTCGATGACGGGGTATCAGGAGATTCTAACCGACGCGTCGTACCGGGGGCAGATTGTGACGATGACGTACCCGCTGATCGGAAACTACGGGATCAACGAGCAGGACATCGAAGCGGCGGTGTCGGGGGTGCCGGGGGTGGCGGGGTTTGTGGTCAAGGAGTTGCCTCCTCTGTACTCGAACTACCGGGCGACGACGTCGTTGGACGCGTATCTGGCCCGACATGGCATACCCGGGATCGCGGGGATCGACACGCGGGCGCTCACGCGGAAACTGCGGATCAATGGATCCATGAGGGGGGTATTGTCGAACAAGAATGTGGACGACGCGGCACTCGTAGCCAAGGCCCGGGGCGCGGCGCAAATGGCGGGGGCGGATTGGGTGAAGGTCGTCTGCCCGGAGAAGGCCTACGCATGGTCCGAGGGGCAGGGCGGGTGGAAGCCGGCGCTGCCGCAGGTCCGCGGCGACGGCTTGCATGTGGTCGCGCTGGACTGCGGGACGAAGTCGAACATCCTGCGGCACTTCCTCGAACGTGGCGTGAAGGTCACCGTCCTCCCGCCCGACGTCAGCGCAGCCGAGATCGCCAAGCACAAACCCGACGGCCTGTTCATCTCCAACGGACCCGGCGACCCGGCTGTGCTGGACTACGCCGTCAAACCCATCGCCGACTCGATGGGCAAGCTGCCGATCTTCGGAATCTGTCTGGGTCACCAACTGCTCGGCAGGGCGCTGGGGGCCCAGACGTACAAGCTCAAGTTCGGCCACCGGGGCGGAAATCAGCCCGTGAAAAACCTCGACACCGGTCGCGTTGAAATCACCAGTCAAAACCACGGATTCGCCGTCGATCGCGCCTCACTCGAGAAAGCCGGCGGCGTCGTCACCCACGTCAATCTCAACGACGGAACCGTCGAGGGATTCCGACACGCCAGCCTGCCCATGTTCTCCGTGCAGTACCACCCGGAGGCGTCGCCCGGACCGCACGATGCGGGGTATTTGTTCGACGCATTCATCGAGATGATGAAGACCGGTAAGCCGCTGGAGGCGGGGAGGATGACAGAACTGCAAGGAGGCAGGATGTCGGATCTGTGATTGTCGAATCTGAAGACCCGGGCGCCGATCAGTTGCGCGGGGGTCGGCGGAGTAGTGGGAGGGTGGGGAGCATGAGCAGGGCGAAGGTGGTCGGTTCGGGGATGACGCTGGCGATGGTGAAGGCGTCGATGGAGAGAAATCGCTCGTTGTTGAAGACGTTGAGATCGACGTTGCCGATGATTCCGGGGACGCTGCCGGTGTTCGAGTACTGCCAGAAGGCCCAAGGGTGGTTGGTCAGCGAGCCCGTGGGATTCCAAGCTCCGTAAATATTGGGGAAGGTGGTGGTGGCGAGGGGTTGGCCGGTGGTGAGGGGGTCTCCGTTTGCCCCGTAACGGGCGAACCAGAGGGGGTACACGTTGAGGCGGGAGTCGATCTCGTCGTTTGCGAAGCTGCCGTTGATGTAGACGAAGGGGAGGGCGGAGGGGCCTTTGGCTTTGACGATTTCGTTGCAGAAGGCCAAGGCCCAGTCGGTGAGTTGGGCCCGTGTGAAGCGGGTGCCGGCAGTGGGGTCGGAGGAGTCGGCTTCAAGGTCTAAGACTGGGCGGAGCGAGCCGTCGGTGATGTGCGGGCCGGCGATGGAGAGAAAGTGAGCGGCTTCGTCGGCGGGGGAGTTAAGCCCGGTGAGTACGCCGGGGGTGGAGAGGTCCCAGCGGGCGAAGTGATAAATCCCTACGCGCAGACCGGCGGCTTTGGCTTGGACGATGTTGGTGGCGAAGCGGGTGTCGACGACGCGGCCGTTGACGGTTCCGCCGCGCGTCGAGCGGATGAACGCGAACTCCATGCCCGCGCCGCCCTGAGCGACAGGACGGGCCACGCGTGCCCAATCGACCGTGCCTTGGAACTGCGAGACGTCAATGCCTCGGGTGCGGTTCTGAGCGATCGCCAACGTCGACGGGATAACACAAGCTCCCAAGAACGCGCCGACTAGTGCAACCCGCGAGACGGGGTGACGCCAAGCGCGTAGAGTGTCGGCGCTACTTCTCTCCGAGCGAAAGGATTCCAATTCCATGGCAAAAAACCGCACGAAGGCCTCCGTGGCGAAACTGACAAAACCCGTAAAAACCAGCGGGCGAATGCCCATGGGTGGCCCATCCCTTGCGGTCAAGATTATGGCGCGTAAAGGGGTCGCGGCCAAGGCGAAAGAGACGAAGAAAAAAGCAGTGGGTGGCAAGTCGGCGGTGAAATCGCAACGGAAAGCGGGCGGAGGCAAGACTTCGATGCTCGTAGCGCGGTCGGCGGTGAAAGTGGGGGATACGTGGGACTTGACGCCGATGTTTGCGGGGTTGTCGAATTGGGAGAAGGCGTACACCGAGGCGTCGGATTTGATGGCGCGGTATCAGACGTTCCGGGGCCGGCTGGGGGACGGGGCGGGGGTGTTGCGGAAGTTTTTTGAGTTCGACGCGGGTTACTCCCGGCTGTTGGACAAGTTGGGGACATACGCGTCGTTGCGGGCGTCGGAAGATCAGGGCGAAGGGGAAGCGCAGACCTTGCGGGGCAAGTTTTCTCACCTTGGTACCAAGGTGGGCGAGGCGTCGAGTTTCTTTCGGCCGGAGCTGATGGGGCTCTCGGAGGAGACGCTGCGGGGGTATCTGGCGGCGGCAGAGCTGGCGCCGTGGAAGCTGGCGATCGAGCGGATCGCGCGGTACCGGCCGCACACGCTGAACAAGTCGGAGGAGAAGCTGCTGGCGATGCAGGGGCAAATGGCCGAAGCCAGCAACCAGATCTTCTCGCAACTGAACAACGCCGACCTGAAGTTCGGCGTGATCAAAGACGACAGGGGGAAAACGGTCGAGCTGTCGCACTCGAGCTTCAGCAGCTTTCTGAACTCCCCGAGCAGGGAGGTGCGGAAGGGGGCGTTCGAGCAGTACTACGCGGGGTTTGACGCGCACAAGAACACGATCGCTGCGTCGCTGGCGTCGAGCGTGCACCGCGACGTGTACTACGCCAAGGCCCGCAACTTCGCCACGGCGCGGGAGTCGGCCCTCTTCTCCGATAACGTGCCGACGGGCGTGTACGACAACCTGGTGGGTTCCGTCCGCAAGCGGCTGCCGGCGGTGCACAGGTATCTCGAGGTGCGCCGCAAGGCGATGAGGCTGAAAGAGCTCCACGCCTACGACACTTACGTGCCGATCTTCTCGGATCTGAAAAAGCACCACACATGGGAGCAAGCCGTTAACGTCGTGTGCGACTCGCTGGTGGTTCTCGGCGGCGACTACGTCGAGACCCTGCGAAAGGGGATGACCACCGAGCGGTGGTGCGACCGGTATCCCAACCGGGGCAAGCAGAGCGGGGCGTTTTCGTCCGGTTGCTTCGACTCGCCGCCGTACATCCTGATGAACTTCCGCCCAGACGTGCTCGAGCACGTCTTCACCCTCACCCACGAAGCCGGGCACTCGATGCACACCTGGCACTCGGTGCGCAGCCAGCCGTACCAGTACAGCGACTATGTGATCTTCGTGGCCGAGGTGGCCAGCACGTTCAACGAGCAGCTCCTGGCCAAACACATGATGGAAAACGCCGGCAGCGACCGTGAACGGGCGTACCTCATCAACCGGCAGATCGACGGAATGCGCGGGACGATCGTGCGGCAGACGATGTTTGCCGAGTTCGAACGCGACATCCACGCAATGGCCGAAGCCGGCGAGCCGCTGACCGTGGCCTCACTTCGGGCGACGTACCGCAAGCTCCTCGACGCGTACTTCGGGCCGAAGTTCGTCGTCGACGACGTGCTCGAGCTCGAGTGCATGCGGATTCCGCACTTTTACCGGGCGTTTTACGTTTACAAGTACGCGACGGGACTGAGCGCGGCGGTGGCGCTGAGTCAGAAGGTGGTCACAGGGGAACCCGGCGCGCTCGGGAAGTATCTCGGGTTCCTAAAGGGCGGCGGATCGAAGTTCCCGCTGGACCTGCTCAAAGACGCCGGGGTCGACATGACGACGCCGGGGCCCGTTGACGCGGCGCTGTCGCACTTTGATCAACTCGTGGCCGAACTGGACAGCCTGATCTAACAGCAAGGGACACATGACCGTCGGCGAACGCATGGAGGAACTGTTTCCGACCGCAAAGGGCACCACGCTCAAGCGGATGATCCAAACGGGGAGGGTGCGCCTCGGCGGCAGGCCGGTACGACGAATGGCTGAGGTGATCAAGGCCGGGGAGGAGCTCGAGGTTCTCGCCCGCGGGGTCGAACCGCCGAGGCACCGCCGCGGCGACCTGTCAGTGGTATTCGAAGACGACGACCTCCTCGTCGTCTCCAAGCCGCCGGGACTGCTGACCGCAACGACGCCGCAGGAAAAGCGCCCGACACTACTTTCGAAGGTGACGGAGTACCTCAAGCGCAACGCCCCCAAGGCCCGCGTCGGGCTGATCCACCGACTCGACAAAGACGCGCGGGGCTTGCTGGTGTTCTCGAAAGACGAGCGGGCGTACTTCTCTCTCAAAGAGCAACTCAAGGCCCGCGAGGTCGGCCGGGAGTATCACGCGGTGGTGCTTGGCACCCCCCGCCCAGCCAGCGGGACCATCGAAACCCGCCTCATCGAACAAGTGGACGGCAAGGTCGTCATCACCACCGACACCCGCAAAGGCGAGCCGTCCCTCACGCGGTACGAAACGGTGAAGGTCCGAAGGCGCGTCGAGGGCAGGCCCGAGCTTGCCCTGCTCAAGGTCACACTCGAAACCGGCCGCAAGCACCAAATCCGCGTTCACATGGCCGACAAGGGCCACCCCATCCTCGGCGACACGATGTACGGCACCCACCCGTACAACCAGTTGCCGATGATGCTCGCGGCGACGCGACTGGAGCTGATGCACCCGAGGACCGGCGAGATGCTGATCTTCGAAACGGAAATGCCGGGGGATTTCCTCGCTCAGTTCGAGTGACGGCGGGAGGCTGGGCGGAGGACGAGGGACGCGGTTAGGAGAAGAAGAGACAGTGAGGAGGGCTCGGGAATTTGCAGGGCGAAGGCGGGGCTCCGGAGCTCAAAAGCATTGTTCGGATCAAAGGATGGAGGCAGGGTGTTTCCGACGATCCAGCCGGTGTCTGAGATCGAGAGGGCGCTCATGAGCACCGTACCGGGTGAGGGCTTGACGAGTGTGTTGAGGTCGACGATCGATCCGTCCGGGTACCAGACGACGGCGCGGTTGTTGCTGGATCCAACGGCGAAGCCGAGTTCGTTGACGCCGAAGATCCCCTGCACGCTGCCGAGCGTGTCCATGGCGATGGGAGAGGTGGAGTTGGCGGGCCAACGAACGGCACGGATCTGTGAAGAAGTGGAGGAAACTAGTCCGATCGCCGTCCCGTCTTCGAGGATGGCGCTTACGGCAGTCCCGTCCGAAGGTGAAAACCCATGAAGCTCCTCGGCAACAGTTGAGTTGGGGTGCCAACGAGAACTGGTTTCCCGGAAGAGCGTGTTTTGCCGATAAAAGACTGAGGCGGCGATGAATCCGGAGTTGCTGATATCGCCGGGCCGAACATTCAGGAAGGAGTTGGGTGGTGAGATCGTGGGTTGGAGCGTGAGGATGGTCGGAATCCTCCGGGCGCGAATTTAACCGCCCGGTATAGAGTTTTGAACACAAAAGGGGCATTGATGTGTCGTATTTTGGGTACTTGGTGTTGATGGGCTCGCACGATGGGGGTGGTCTGGGCCGTAACG
>JBBRUM010000177.1:0-7421 GCA_038247815.1 Tepidisphaerales bacterium
CCCGACGCCCTTTGGATCGACCTCATCAGACATCCTCGAAACGACTTGGCCCACGCCCGACGGGCCGCTGCCCGTCTTGCTCCTCAAGCGTCACGGCGACGGCCACCTGCTCAACCCCACCACCGTTCCCTATCGCGCCAACATCTACGCCCTCAAGTCCCTCGGGGTGACGCACATTCTGGCTTCCGGGGCCGTCGGATCACTCCGCGAAGAGATCAAACCCCGCGACCTCGTCATCGTCGACCAGGTCATCGACAAAACCACCAAACGCCCAAACACCTTCTTCGAATCCGCAGCCGTTCACGTCGAGTTCGCCCATCCCTTCTGCCCCGCCCTGCGCAACCTTCTCACCGCCGCCGCCAAAGACCTACCCGACACCAAAGTCCACACCGTAGGCACCTACGTCTGCATGGAAGGCCCCGCATTCTCCACCCGCGCCGAGTCCCTCATGCACCGCCTCTGGGGCGGCGACGTCATCGGCATGACCGCCATGCCCGAAGCCCGCCTCGCCCGCGAAGCCGAAATCGCCTACGCCCTTCTCGCCCTCTCCACAGATTTTGACTGCTGGAAGTCCCACCCACCACGCCCCGTCTCCCAATCCCCCGACCAAGTCGAACTCTCCCTCCTCCAGGAAATCATCGGCCACCTCCAATCCGCCACCACCAACGCCCTCGAAGTCCTCAAGCACGCCATCACCCTCGCCCCCTCCCACCAAACCCAGCTCCTCGCCTCCCCAGCCCTACACGCCCTCAAGCTCGCCATCTGGTCCGACAAGTCCCGCATTCCACCCCCCGAAGTCCAACGCCTCCACACCCTCTGGGGAAAGTACTTCACCTCCTGACCCCACCTAAGCTTTCCCAGTCGTTCACCGAGGTGATCCCAGCCCATGCGCCCTGGCCCAATCCCCACTGTCGTCGTCCCCGCCGTGCTCTCCCTCGCCGCCCTCGCCACCACGCTCACCTCCCTCGCCGAACCCGTTCCCGAACCACCCCGCCTTCTCCCCGCTGTCGTCGTCGAAGCCTTGGGCGTCAATCTCCGCGCCTTCGCCCAGCCCGCGGCGGGCGAGCAATCCCCGTCCCCCGAACCGGCCGTCTACGTCCCGGACTCCGCCAAAGCCCTTGAACAATTCCGCCTCGCCGAACGCCTCGAATCCCAACGCGAATGGTCCAAAGCCGCCGAGGTCTACCAAGAAATCGTCGACACCCTCGGCGACCGCGTCATACCCGTCCCCCCCCCGCTCGCCTCCGTTCCCACCACGCCCCCGGAGACGCCCGCACTCCCACGCTACGAAACCGTCGCCCGACAGGTCGAACGCAAGCTCGCCAATTGGCCGGAAGACGGCTTGCGGGCCTACCGCCTCCGCTTCGAAGCTCCCGCCGCCGACCTCCTCCGCTCCGGCCCGTCGGACCCCGCCAAGCTCGCCCAAGTGACCAGTCGCTACTTCGTAACCCCCACCGCCCTGCTCGCCGCCACGCGCCTCATCGATCTCCGCCTCGAATCCGGCGACCTCTCCGGAGCTCTCGCACTCTGCGAGCACGTCCTCGCGTCACACCCGCTCGCCGCCGCCTCAGCCCCAAACGCAGCCGAGCTTTCCGGACGCGCGGGCCTGCTCCTCCGCGCCGCAGCCGCCGCCGCGTGGTCCGGGGACGCCGCCCTCGCAGAAAAACGCCTCGCCGAACTCACCACCTCCTTCCCCGCCGCCACCGCCACCATCGCCGGCGAGAGCGTCAACCTCGCCACCGAAGCCGCCCGCCTCACCCGCCTCGCCCTCGCCTCCCAAACCGCCCTCTCAATCCCCGACTGGCCCACCCCCGGCGGCGACGCAACCCGCTCACGCATCTCGTCTTCCACCGCCAAACCCGTCGCCCGCCTCACCACCCTCGAGATCCCCGCGCTCCCCTCGCCCAGGGCAGTGGCCAACCTCAACCCCGCACAACAGCAGAGGGTTCTCGAGCAGCAGTCCTCGGCTGCCCGAGACGGCGCTTTCTCCGTCATCCTCCCCTCCGCCGGGCGCGACGAACTGTTCTTTCAGGACGGGTCACGCCTTTACGCCGTCTCGCTCGAATCCGGTGTCCCCCTCCCCGGCTGGGCCGCCACCTATCCCAACAACAACACCGGCGTTTACACCATTGCCCGCCCGGTGCCCCCCGCCACCAACCACCAGTACTCGCTGACCCTCACCGACACCTCGGTGTTGGCGGTGATGGGCTTCTCCGACACCGCCGCCCAACAGTTCACCGCCACCCCCGTCGCACCCAGCGCCCCACGCCTCATCCGCCTCGACCGCGCCACCGGCCGGGTGGTATGGGAGGTTTCCCCCCGCCAGTTCGCCGGCGAGAACGAGGGGCTCAAGTCGCTCGAACTCTCCGGGTCCCCCGTCATACTTGCCGACGCAGTCTTCGTCGCCGCGCGCGGAACCAAGGGCAACCAGTTCGACGACGCCTACGTCCTCTGCTTCGACTACGCCTCCGGCCGCCTCCGCTGGGCCACTTACGTCGCCTCCTCCGCCGGCGCCCTCCGCGCGTTCATGGACGGCACACTCGGAAGTCAGACCGTTTCGCACCTCGCCGCAGCTGCCGGTCGCGTCGTCATCCAAACCAATCTCGGCGCAATCGCCTCGCTCGACGCCGTCACCGGCCGCCCCGAGTGGATCTCGCTCTACCGCCGCGACGTCGTCACCGACCGCGCCCGCAACCAGCGCTGGAATCCCCGCCTCGCCTCGCTCTCCGGCGCAAACCGACCCTGGGCCTTCAACCCGCCCATCCTCTCCGGCGGCCTGCTCTACGCGCTCCCCACCGACGCCCGCGAGCTCGTCGTCCTCGACGCCGCCAGTGGCGAGGTCGTCAAGTCCGTTCCCACCGCCGAGTTCGACAACGCCGACGTCCTGATCCACGCCGACGCCGACCGCGTCATCCTCGCCGCGCCCAGCGCCGTTTACGCCGTCGAGTGGCGAAAACACTCCACCCGCCCCCTCCCGCCCAACGACGACGGCTACCTCCTCTGGCGCTCCGACCTCGCCGGCTCGCCCCTCCGCGGCAGACCCTTCCTAACCTCCACATCCCTGTTCGTTCCCACCCAGGCACGCCTCCTCCAGATCGACCCCCGCGGCGGAAAAACCCTCGGATCGACACCTGACTTCAGATCCGCTTGGAAACCCGGCGAAGGGCAGGGAAACGTCATCGCAGCCGCCGACCACCTCGTCATCGCCGGTCCCTCACGCGTCGAAATCTACACCGACCTCGCTCTCGCGGAGTCCAAGTACAAGTCCGAGATCCAGCGCAACCCCACCCTCCCCGAACCCCGCCTCCGCTGGGCCGAAGTCGTCTTCAACGCCGGACAAACAGACCTCGCCATCTCCCTCCTCGACGAAGCCGCCGCCCTCATCCCCAACTCCCCCTCCAACCCCTCCGCCGCCGCAGACCGCCTCTTCACCTCCGCCATCTCCATGGCCGAAGCCGTCACCCGCGCCGCCGGCGCCACCACCCCAAAACCTCCCACTTCCCCCCCCTCTCCCAACCTCGCCGCACAAACCGCCGCCCTCTACGACCGCGCCGCCAAAGTCGCCCGCACCCCCAGCCAACAAGTCGAGTGGCGCAGACGCCGCGCAGAAATGCTCGCCGCCTCCGGCGACCCCGTCCCCGCCATCGAACTCTGGCAACAAGTTCTCTCGAACCCCGCGTGGCGCGCCGTCCGATTCGCCGACGAGACCACCGCCAACCTCACCGACGCCGCCCGCCTCGCCAAACAGCAAATCGCCGAGATCGTCGCCAAGTCCCCCGGCGCCTACGGCCCCTTCAACGCCGCCGCCGACGCCCTCCTCGCCGCCGCCACCGACACCACACAACTCGTCGCCATCGCCCAAACACACCCCAACTCCAACGCCGCGCCCACCGCTCTCCTGGCCGCCGCCGGCAAGTTCGAATCCGCCGCCGACCCCGCCTCCGCCGCCCGCGTCCTCCGCGAACTCTTCGTCGCCTACCCCTCCTTCAGCCGCCGCGCACTCGTCGCCGAATCCATGGCCCGCGTCTACGCCGCACTCCCCGGCCGCTCAGGCGTAGCCCTCTCCCGCCTCGCCATGGGGTCCCGGCTCTTTCCCAACCACACACTCTCCAAACCCCTCCTCTCCGACTCCGGCGCCACGCTCGTCCAGATCACCCCCGAAAATCCGCCCACCTTCGCCCAAGCCGCACAGCTCCTCCGCGACAACCTCTCCGCCCGCCCAGACCTCGCACTCCCCGAGTTCCGCCTGCCCCGCGACGAACAAACGCGCCTGCACCGCGCCAATCACAACGCCAGAATAAACCCCATCCGAATCGACGACGCCGACAACATCGACCGCGTCCTCTCCATCGTCGTTCCCCTCCCCTCGGGATCACGCACCAACCTCGCACTCGTTCAAAGGCCACAGTCCGAGCTGTCCCTCATCCATCCGGGCAAGGGTGTAATCTGGACCGCCAAATCCCCCGGGCCCCTCACCACCGGCTGCGCTTTCATCAACGACACCGTCGTCGCCTGGGACGAAAAAACCCTCGTCGGTTACGCCGCCGCCGGTCCCACCCCCGGCCAGGTCCTCTGGCGCGTCGAAACCGCAACCCTACCCCCCCGCGAAATCGCCCGCGGACTCTTCGAAGCCGACGACCCCGGCGACCCCAACGCCCAAATCCGCGTCGTTCAAAACGGCCGGCGCCTCAACGTCTTCCGCCCCGGCATGCCCGTCCGCGTCCTGCTCCCGCCCAATCTCGCCGGCATCGCCGGCATGAACAACCGTCCCCAAGTCGTCGGCGAGCAAATAGCATCCGTCGCCCTCGCCGGAGATCGCATCCTCTTCTCCACCGCCTCCGGAAGGCTCGCCTGCATAGCCCCCGACACCGGCCGAATCCTCTGGCAGTCCCGCCCCACCTCCGCCGCCCCACAGTTCCTTGTCGCCGGCGAAGACTTCGCCGTCGTCATCTCCGCCGATGAATCCGGCTCATCCGTCTCGGCACTCGACGCAGACACCGGCGTCGTCACCTGGCGCCGAACCTCAGCCGACGTCAACCGCCAACCCCTCGCCGCCGCACTCTCCCCCGACGGAATCCTCCTCTACACACTCATCGACCGCATCTGCCTCAAGGACCTCTTCGATCCCGGCGAAGCACTCACCCTCGAAACCCCACCCGACAACACCGCCCCCTTCGCCGGCATGGGCGGCCCCGGGCAGCTCGCCATCTCCGACGGCCTCCTCCTCGCCGCAACCGACCGAGGACAATTCGTCCGCGCCTTCGTCATCGCCGACCAGTGCAAACCCCTCCGCCTCCCAGGTCGAACTCCCGCCTCCGAAAGCGTCCCAGCCGTTTTCCCAACCCTCGCCCGTGTCGCCGCCGCTCAAGTCGACGCCACCGTCTCACTCCACGTCGACGGCACCCGCCTCTACACACTCTCCCAACGCTCCCTCGTCGCACACGACCTTCGCACCGCCAACACACTCTGGAAACAAACCACCGAATCCACCCCCAACCAGTTCGAGTCCCTCCACCCCGGCAAGGACTTCATCCTCGCCACCACCAGCTCCCCCCAAAACCCCCAAACCGCACCCAACATTCTCGCCGTCTCCCGCGACATCGTCCCCGACACCGGCCGAGAATCCGGCCGCCGCCTCCACGAATTCCCCCTCCCCTCCAAAACGCCCGTCAAACAGATCCTCCCCACCTCCGGCGGAATCCTCTTCCTCGCCACCGACGGAACCCTCCAATTCGCCCGCGGAACCGCAAACTGAAAATTCCCCACCCTCGTCAGTTCCCCCCACCCCCCCTCCCCACATCCGACATCTGACATCCCCCCTCCGACATCCCTACACTCCCACGTGCCCCCCCCCACCGCCCCCGCAACAACCCCTCTCCACGCCAAGGTCCAAGCCGTCATCGACCTCATCCGCCCCGCCGTCCAAGCCGACGGCGGCGACATCGAACTCGTCAACGTCATCGAATCCTCCGGACAAGTCCAAATCCGCTTCCACGGCGCCTGCCACGGCTGCCCCTCCGCACCCATGACCCTCCAACACGGCATCGAACGCAACCTCAAAGAAAAAATCCCCCAAATCCAATCCGTCATCCCCGTCCCCTAATCCTCCCCGCCCAAGCTCAACACACATCACACAGAGATACAGCGCACACAGAGTGTCTATACGCAACCCCGAAAAAGTCCCCCTCGCCCTCCTCTCTGTGCTCTCCGCCTCTCTGTGCCCTCCGTGTTAAATTCCCCCCCGTGACCCCCGAAGACCTTATCCGCCTCGCCCTCGAACAAGCCGCCCTCGCAGCCGCAGCCGGCGAGGTCCCCGTCGGCGCCGTCATCCTCGCCCCCGACCACACCCTCCTCGCCACCGGCCAAAACCGCCGCGAACGCGACCAAGACCCCACCGCACACGCCGAAATCGTCGCCATCCGAATCGCCGCACAAAAACTCGGAACCTGGCGCCTCCTCGGCTGCACCCTCGCCGTCACACTCGAACCCTGCCCCATGTGCGCCGGAGCCATCCTCAACGCCCGAATACCCCACCTCATCTACGGCACCCCAGACCCCAAAGCCGGCGCCACCGGAACACTCCTCAACCTCCTCCAAGACCCCCGCCTCAACCACCAAACCTCCATCACCCCCAACATCCTCACCCAAGACTGCGCCCAAATCCTAAAATCCTTCTTCCAACTCCAACGCGCCCAAGGCAAAAAATAACCCCCCACTTCAGACATCCCCCATTTCCACCCTCCCCGCAAACTCCCGCCGATAATCCGACAGATGTACAAGCCGATCCTCGCCCTCGCCCTACTCCTCTCCCCTTCAACCCTCCTCGCAATCGAGTTCCACCCGACCGATCTCACCCGCCGAGGTCAGTCCGTGTTCCTCACCGGCTCCTCCCCAACCATTAACGCCCGCGGCGATGTGCTCGCGACGGCATTCGGTGTGTATTCAGATGGCACAAACAGTTCCGTTCTTTGGACGATCGACGCATCGACCGCCGTTTCATTTCCATCTGCATCCGGATTCCGGGCGTCTGCCGACGACCTCGCCGACAATCGCACAATTGTCGAGTTCGGCCACAGCGGCGGTGCCAATGAGTCGGACCAGTTCGCCCACAGCAATTCCTACGCCTCTGGCTTTCTTATCACGCCCTCCGGTGCAACCACCTATTTCCCCATGGAGCGACGCGTCTCGTCTCCATCCCCAAGTCGTCAACTCCAGAGGTACAATTGCTGGCGAAGACAGCGACGCACTTCGGATTCTCACCAACACCTCCGACACCCGAATCAACTTCAACAGCAATCTCGTCGCCACAGCCATCAACGAGTCCGACAACATCGCAGGCTCTTACGTCAACGATAACCGCCAAGACCGCACCGGCCTCTTCACCTACATCGACGGCGTCCTCGCCACCTATTCCGCTCACC
>JBBRUM010000178.1:0-7390 GCA_038247815.1 Tepidisphaerales bacterium
ATGTTCGCCACGCCGCTCGTGCGGAAATACATCCTCGAGGTCGAGTTTGAAAAGCTCAAAGGCAGCTTCGGCAACAGCGAAGCCGGAAGCCAGTCGTTCGACCAGCATCTGGCGGAGCTGTACCAGAAACAGCTCATCGACGTCGCCGAAGCCAAGCGTCTCGCGAGCAACGTCGACGCCCTGAACCTCGCCCTCCGGGGGATCTCGAACTCGGACACCCGCCTGAAGTGAGGAGGCGGAGATGGGACGCGGGCACTTGGTGGATGATCGACCGGACGAGCACGCCAACAGGCTGATCGACGGGATGGACGCCGCCGCGAAGTTGAACGTGGTGGATCGTTTATCCCGCGGACTGCGGGCCATGCGTGTGGCGGGGGTGAAGTTGGCGCACCCGGAGTGGAAAGAAGAGCGACTGCGGCGCGAAGCTTCGCGGAGGATGCTCGAAGGAAGTCATTGATCTTATGCACGAGGTGGCGCGTGCCTCGGGGGCTGCGGGCGGCAGGTAACACATCACGGGTTGGGCCCCGTCATCGGTAGGGGGTGAACCGCGCGGCACGCTGGATGTCGATGTCGTCGTTGAACTCCGGCCGGAACGGGTCGGCGACTTTTGTGCGGCCCTGGGCGGGGAACTGTTCGTCGACTTGGACGCGGCGATGGCGGCGGTGGTCCGTGGCTCGATGTTCTTCATCATCGCCCCGGAGTGGGGCATGAAGGTCGACGTGATCGTTTCGCCGCCCGAGGGAGACGCCGCGCACCGTTTCGGCCGCGCGGTGCGGACTCGGTTGCAGCCGGGATGGGAGGCGATGTTCAGCTCGCCGGAAGATTCGATCGTCTCGAAGATACAGTTTTTTCGCTAAGGCGGTTCGGAGAAACACCTCCGCGACATCGCTTGAATCCTGCGGAATCCGAATCTGCAACTTGATCTCGACTACGTGACTTCGGAGGCATCGCGACTCGGGCGGGGTTACATCTGGGTGGAGATTCGCGCCGGCCGCAAACCAAGGCGCGAGGCGGACGATCCCCTGTGGGGGCCGCGCGGCGGACCGGGTTTCACCCTCCCCCCTGCGTGTGGGCGCCTTGCCGATGGGTGGGCGCGGGGGGATATGTTGACATGGAGTTAGCGCGGAATTCACGGGGGTTTGATGCTTGAGGTTCGGTTGGATGTGTAGGGTGGATCGCCTTTGGGTTCGGCTGCACGACTCGGGTAGGGTCGGCGGGCTGGCGGGGGCGCGTGTTGTTCATTTTTCGTCTCATTGTTTGCTCGGTTTGGAGGTCCAAATGCGTGGTGTGGTATCGGTGCGCGCCGTCATGGCGTCTCTCGTTGTGGCGATGGCGGCAACTCCCGTCGTGGCACAGTTTCGCGTAAATCCCTATCTCCAGCAGCCGTCGTCAGACGGGATGCTGTTCACCTGGTTCTCGGAGCAGAACCTTTCCGGGTCGATCGCCGTGACCGGTCCGGGGCTCGCGGCCCCGCTGATGCTGAACTCCGCCCCGGCGCAGCAGCAGTTCCTTGCCTACACCGCAGCCGAGCTGGCACAGACCATCCCTGGCTTGCCGCAGGGATCCTGGCTGTACGGCAGCAGCAACAACTTCAAGCACTCGGTGGACGTCCGCGGGTTGCAGCCGAACTCGCAGTACACCTACACGGTCAACCAGGGCGGGGGCTCTTTTTCAAGGACCTTCAAGACCGCGCCGACCGCAACAGACTGGACTTCGGTGCGGTTCATTGCGATGAGCGACTCGGAAACCGAACCGGCAGGCCGCACCACCCGCCGCGAATGGAATCCGGGGGCACTCGCAGCGGGCAGCGAACCGCGACCCGCTCTCACCGGCAGCCAGTGGGCGAACAACTTCGGAACCCTGGGCTCTGGATCCTCGCAGACGCTGCGATACGCGATCACCGAAGCCGAGGGGTACAAGGCCAACCAGGTCGTCGTCGATTCGCGGGATCCGGCGTTCATCGTCAAGCCCGGCGACCTCGTGCAGGGCGGCGGATACCAGCCCGGCTGGGACGAGTTCTTCCGCCACAACGCCGGTGAGTTCGACGACACGCTGTCCAAGCGGCCGATACTGCCGGCGATCGGGAACTGGGAGACCTTCGCCGCGATCAACGGCGGCTACGGCACGCCGACCGACCGCACGGCGGTCGTGCGGTCGCGGCAGAAGTACAAGTCGTACTTCGACATGCCCTCCAACGGCACGCCCGAGCACCAGGACAACTACTACCGCACCGACTACGGCCCGATCACCGTGATTACTTTGGATTCGTCCAACGGTTCCTCCCCGGAAGACTCCCGCGCCAACTACCCGGCCGCCTCGCGACTGACCGGCCAGCAGTACACCGGCCCGGGCACTGACACGCAGGAGAACTTCACTGGCGCCGAATACGCCACGGCTGCCGCGACACTGGGCGTGGTCAACGACCACTCCGACTTTAACCCCGGTTCGACGCAGTGGAACTGGGCGCGGGCGCAACTGGAGGACGCGCGGGCCAGGGGGCAGGTCGTCTTCGTGCAGTTCCACCACTCTCCGTTCTCCAGCGGCGAGCACGGGCTGCCGATGAACCACCGCGACTCGTCCGGTCAGGGCGGCACGCCAATGCGGCAGTACCACCCGATGTTCGAGCAGTTCGGCGTCGCGGCCGTGCTCTCGGGGCACTCGGAGATGTTCGAGCGGTCGTTCGTTGACTCCGACGGGAACGGCACGGGGGTGAACTACTACGACGTCGGCGTGTCGGGCGACGGACTGCGCGGCGAGCGTCGCAACGGAACGGGGTTTAACGCGCCGCTGCTAAAGTACAACGAGTTCTCGAAATGGACCAGCGACCAGTCGGCGGGTGAGCTGTGGGCGACCGTTGACGGTGTACAGCAACTCATCGACGGCGGAAAGCATTACGGGCACCTCGAGGTCAACGTGACGCGGATCACAAACGACCCGACGCTGCTGGCCGAGATCGTGCTCACGCCGGTGTACGTATTCCCGGTGCTGGACTCGAGTTACAACGTCATTAGTAACGAGCGGCGTGTGTACGGCGACGAGATCCGCCTCTTTGTTCTCGCCAACGGCTCGGTCGTCCCCGAGCCGGGAGCGCTGGGGCTGCTAGTTCCGGCGGGGATGCTGCTTGTTCGTCGTCGGCGGTAAACACTGTCCGCAGGCGTAGATAAGTTGTTCGTCCGCCACGGGTTCGTGCCCGTGGCGGACTCTTTTCTGGGGTATGAACGGCAGGGCCCGACCAGCCATCTGCGTCACGTTTCACGGGTTTCGTGTTTTCTGATGAGGTCCAATCGCCTAGTATCAAACTCGGGCGCGGAGCGTTCGACCGCAGGGGCACGGAGGCTTTTGCGGATTTCTCAATCGATTTCCTTTTCCGAGGATTGGCCCGCGGGAAAGGGCAGTGTTTACGGCAGCGGTGCCAAACGGCGTCCCCTGTGTTGTTCGGTCCCAGACCCGCGAGCGATCGCTCGCCCACTTGGGAGATCACCGGCACGCAAGTCATGCCGAGTCCCGACTTGTCTCGCCCGCGAGGGTGGAGGCGGGTGCGGTGATCCCGCAGGCCCCAGCAACTGCGCCGGCGTGAATGAACGTGCCGGCTGAAAGGATGCGCCCATGGGCGTTGATCCACGTTTTTTGTCTGACTCGGGTCGGGAAGTGTTTCTTGGCAACGAACTGCTGGTGAAGGGCGCACTGGAGTCCGACGGCGGGGTTCACCTGATGACCGGGTATCCCGGGTCGCCGGTGGCGGGGTTCTTTGACGTGCTCGGCGATATCCGAGACATCATCGTCTCCAAAGGCGTTCGCGCTTTCCAAGCCAATAACGAAGCGCTCTCCGTCGCAGCCGTCAACGGCGCGCAGATGCTGCCCACCCGCGCCATCGCCGCGTTCAAGTCCGTCGGGACGCAGGTTGCCTCCGACGCGCTGGCGATCGGGAACCTCGCCGGTCCGCACCCGGGGGGAGCGGTGCTGATCATTTCCGGTGACGACCCGTGGTGTGACTCGACGCAGGTGCCGGCTGACAGTCGGTTTCTCTTCGAGCACCTGCGCATGCCCGTCGTCGAGCCCGGCACGCCGCAGGAGCTGAAGGACTGGATCGGCGCCTGCCTCAAGCTCTCCAACCGCTCGGGAACGTACATCGGTTACATCGTCACCCCGTCCCACGCCGACGGCGGCGGGACGGTCGAGTGCTACGCGAATCAGTTCCCGACGCTGAACATGAACAACCGTGTCGAGCTCGACACCGCCAGCATCGAGTTGGACCAAAAGGTGCTCCTCCCGCCGCGAACCTGGATGCGCGAGCTGGACATGCCGGCGCGGCACGCGATGGCGTGCAAGGCGGCGCGGGAGCTGGGGATCAACCGCATCGAGCCGGCGCTGCCGGGGGCAACCGGTGGTGGCGCTGCGCCGGTGGGGTTCATCGTCACGGGGATGGGCGGGCCGTACCTGCGACACGTGTTGTCGGACATTGGCTTGGGGGGGCACTTCCCGGTGCTGCACATGGGAATGAGCTACCCGGTGGACGTGCAGCTGGTGCGGGAGTTTTCGCGGCAGTGCGCGTCCATGATCGTGATCGAGGAGCGGCGGAGCTTTCTGGAGAAGGGGATTCGGGATACCGCGTTCCGCGAGCTGCCGCAGGACCAGGCGATCGACCTTGCCGGAAGGTTGTACGGCAAGCAGTTTCCGGTGCTCGGCGGGCGGAAGCTGGCGGGAATCCCCGAATCGCGGGGGCTGAATTATTCCGTGCTCGCGCAGCTGCTTATTCCGCTGATTAAAGCCATCGAAGAAATCCCGGCCGAGCTGCGGAACGGTCGACTCACCGCCGAGATCGACCGCCTGCGCCTCGCCAGCAAGCCGAAGCTCGAAGTCTTCACCGAGAAGGTCATCGCCCGGACGCCGACCTTCTGCCCCGGCTGCCCCCACCGCGACTCCTCGGCTGTGCTGCTCGAGCTGCGCAAGAACCTCGCCGACCCGAAGTACATGGCGCAGCGCCACAAGGGCCGCAAGCCGATCGACCTCGTCGCCCACGGCGACACCGGCTGCTACACCATGCTGATGTTCGCGCCCACCGAGGCGCTGATGCACAACTACTCGGGCATGGGCCTCGGCGGCGGCACGGGCTCGGGGGTCGACCCGTTCATCACCAACAAGCAAATCGTCTTCATGGGCGACGGAACATTCTTCCACTCCGGCCAGGTCGCCATCTCCAACGCCGTCAAAGCCGGGCAGGATCTGACCTTCATCATCCTCGAAAACGGCACGACCGCGATGACCGGCCACCAAGAACACCCCGGCACGGAACTCGACGTCCTCGGCAACAGCAGCTTCATCCAAGACATCGAAGCCGTCTGCCGCTCGATGTCCGGCACGTCGCCGCTGACGGTGGAAAAAGTCGACCCCGCCGACCGCGACAAGTGGTACGCCGCGCTGGAGCGCACGATCCTCAAGGACGGCGTGAAGGTGCTCATCGCCGACAAGGAGTGCGGAATCACGCTTTACCGTCGGCAGGGCAAGGAAGAGCGGAAGGTCGCGCAGAAGCACGGCTATCTGCCGTACAAAGCGCACATGAACGTGACGCCGGAGGTGTGCGAAAACTGCCTCGAATGCACCAAAGCCACCGCCTGCCCGGGCCTGGTTTCCACCGACACCGACTACGGCAAGAAGATCGACACCGACCTGACCTGGTGCGTCAACGACGGAGCGTGTGAGCGGGTGCGGACGAGCAATTCCGCTGGCACCGGCGTCAAGCCCTGCCCGAGCTTCGAGCAGATCATCGTCAAGCGGAGCAAGCGAAAACGCTACACACTCCCGAAGATGGGGCTCGACAAGCTTCCCGACCCGCAGATGGTGCGGCCGCTGAAGGTCTCTGGCGACACGTGGCGCTGCCACCTCGCCGGAGTGGGCGGGATGGGCATCGGGGTCGTCTCCGCCCTGATCGTCCGAGCCGGTCACCGCGAGGGCCTCCGCGTGACGTTCCAAGATAAAAAGGGACTGGCCATCCGCAATGGCGGCGTCTACTCGCAGATCACGTTCGTGAAGGAGTCCCGCACACGCGGCGACGAGACAACCGCGCTGCTTCCCGTGCCCGCCCAAACCGCCGCCCCGTTCTCCACCGGCTCGATCCCCTACGGCCGCGCCGACCTGCTTCTCGGCATTGACATCCTCGAAGCCGCCCGCGCGATCGACCCCCGCGAACAGTTCCGCGTCGCCTCGAAAGACCGCACCGCCGCCGTCATCAACTCGCACAAGCAAGCCACCGTCTCGGTTCTCCTCGGCAAGAAAGAGTTCGACCCCGAGCTCCTCCGGCAGGAGATTTACGACCACTGCAACACCGACCACTGCTTCTCGCAGAACCTCTCGGAAATCTGCGAGTCGCGCCTCGGCAGCAAGCAGTTTGTGAACATCATGATGCTCGGCGTCGCGTTCCAGCTCGGGCTGATCCCCGTCTCGCTGCCGTCGATGGCGAGGGCGATCCGGGAAACCCTCCGCCGCGACACGCGCCGCAACCTCAAAGCCTTCAACATCGGCCGCAAGCTCGCCCTCGAACCCCGCGTGCTCCCCGCCCGCCCCGAGCCCCGCACCTGGCAGCAACTGGTGTCGAGCAAGGTCCGCGTCCTGAAGCGCACCCACGGCGAAAAGGCCGCCACCGCTTTCGAAACCTACGCCATCGAACGCCTCCGCAAGCTCCCCGAGCTCCACGACGAAGCCAAGTACGACCACGCCGTCAGGCTCTACGACCTGCTCCAGTGGGCCGGCGTCGGCCCGGCCGGCTACGCGTACGCCTCGAACTACGCCGACGCCGTCGAAGCCGTCTACTCCAAAGACTCCGCCCCGCGCTCCTTCGCCGCAACCACCGCCGCCATCTGGGGCGTCGCCAAAGCCATGCTCATCAAGGACGAGCCCTACGTCGCCTATCTCCTCACGCGGTACGAAAAGAAGCAGCGCGACAACGCCAAGTACGGCGTCGACGAATCCAATGGCGACCGCATCGTCTACCGCCACCACACCTCGCCCGAGTTCCCCATCGGCAAGTACCGCCTGCGCCTGAACATCACGACGACCGACTGGCAGCTCAAGCTCGTGAGCAAGCTCCGGGCGCTGCGACTTATCCCCGGCTGGCACCGCAGGGAAACGCGCTTCCGCGACTGGTACCTCGGACTGCTGCCCAACCTCCGGTTCGACAACTCAGCCGAATACAACCGCGCGGTCCGCGTCCTCCGAGCGATCGAACCCGTCACCGGTTACCGCGAAGTGCGATACCCCAAGATGGACGAGTGCACCGCCCTCGTCGCCCGAGAACTGTCCCGCCCCGTCGAAATCCCCGCCGACGACCGAGACTTCTCGCCCGCCGGCGGGGGCCGGGGCCGCGGCGGGGGGGCGGGGGCCCCGCGCCGCGGGC
>JBBRUM010000179.1:0-7377 GCA_038247815.1 Tepidisphaerales bacterium
ATTCTTCAGCTTTATCGTGTCGCGCTGGTCCTCGAAAAGCTTGAGCTCCAACGCCTTCAATAGCCGGGCATTGGTGTTGTACTCAAACTTCTTTCCGTCCAACGCCAGCGCCCCGATATAGTTCATGATCTCCTGCCGGAAGTCGTCTTTCCTGCCGTCGGGGATGTCAATCTTCTCCTCGAGCGACCGCATGAGCCTCTCGTCCGGCTCCTCATCCCGGCCGGTGTACCGGTTCCGCACCTTCTCGTGCTGCGTGTAGGCGCGGACGTTTTCGATGTAGTTCGCGGCCAGGCGCTTGATCGCGTCCTCGTCCGCCGAGATCGCCCGCTGGACCTCGCCCTTAAGAATGTCCTCGTACTCCTCACGTACTACGGCCAGCAGTTCCTTGTACTGTTTTTTCAGCTCCTCGTCCGTGATCAGCGAGTGGTGCGACAAGCCCTCCTCGAGCTCGTTGATCACCATGAACGGGTTGATCGCCTTCTCCATCTGCGCCTGGTGGGAAACCAGCGCGTTGCTGATTTTGTCCTGGATATAGCGGGGCGAAATGCCCGACATCCCCTCGCGGGGGGCCTCCTCGCGAAGCTCCTTAATCGAATCCTCCGTGAACCCGGGGATCGACTTGCCGTTGTACAGCTTGAGCTTCTGCACCTTGGTGATCCCCGCCTTCTTCGGCTCGGAGAGTCGCGTCAGCACCGCCCACATCGCGGCGACCTCGATCGTGTGCGGCGCAATGTGCATCCCCTTCACCCGGTCCGGGCCGAAGTCTTTGAGGTAGATCCGGATCTCATCATCCAGCCGCGTGTTGTACGGCACGTCGATCTTGATCGTCCGATCGCGGAACGCCTCCATCATCTCGTTGCCCTGCAGTCGCTTATACTCCGGCTCGTTTGTGTGGCCGAGGATGACTTCGTCGATGTAGGTTTGGGCGAACTTCTTTGGCTTGATCAGGTGCTCCTGCGACGCGCCGAGCAGGTCGTACAGGAACGCGACATCGAGCTTGAGCACCTCGATGAACTCCACGATGCCCCGGTTGGCGACGTTGAGCTCGCCATCGAAATTAAACGCCCTCGGGTCCGAGTCAGACCCGTACTCGGCGATTTTGCGGTAGTTGATGTCGCCGGTGAGTTCGGTGGAATCCTGGTTTTTTTCGTCCTTCGGCTGAAACGTGCCAATGCCGCGCCGGTCCTTCTCGGAAAGGACAAGCCGCTTCACGCGGACGTGGTCCATGCACTTGCGCCAGTCGCCGTCGTGGAGCTCCATCAGCTCCGAGAGGATCTTCCGGCAAAACGGGCACGGTTCGCCGTACAGCCGGAGTTTCCGGTCGCCCGCGAGCCTGTCGTTGAGCGCAACCAGCACGTCCTTCCGGGCTTCGGGGGGGATCAGCAGCAGCGGCTCTTCGTGCATCGGGCAGTCGAGGTACTGCTCGGAATCGTCGTTGTCCGCCAGCTTCTTCGGCAGCCGCCAAGAGTACGTATAGCACTTCCCCGCGTCCAACTTCGAGTAGTTCTCCAGCCCCTTCTTCAGCAGCCGCGCGATCGTCGACTTGCTCGAACCCACCGGCCCGTGCAGCAGCAAAATCCGCTTTTCCGTCCCGTACCCGCTGGCTGCCGAACGGAAAAAATCGACCAATTGCATCAGCGGCCGCTCGAGCCCGAAAATCGCATCCGCCCCGTTCTCAAGCGGGTCGGAAAAAAACTTGTACCGCGTCAGCTCCTGCTTAAACAGCGTGAACGGCTCGGCGCCGTACGACAAAATCATGTCGTAGACCCGCTGAAACGCATTCCTCGCCACAGCCGGCGACTCGTGCACCAAATCAAGGTAATCCCAAAACGACCCGTCCCAGTGCTGCTCTCGGTACCGGTCGGTGTCGATGCGCTTTTCGATCAAGGACTGCAGCGGGTTCTTCTGTGGCGGAATGGGCGGCATGTGACGGGCTCCGGAAGGGAAACAAACGACCGGGAACGCGGCGCGGAACTGACTACCAAACGGCCGAAGCCGACGCCACGGGTCGAGACGCGAATCACCGGGGTCTTTGTGACGGGACATTCCCCGTCACGACCGAACGGCGACGTGCGGCAAGCCCGCTGCAGGCCACCGACCGTCCCTCACGCAGCCGCATCCGAGCGGCCACGTTCGAGCCTGGCTCGTTCGGGAAACCGGGCATGGCCCGGATCAAAGAACCGCCCTCCAGCGGCCCAGTGTCGCGGAGTGCGACCACGTAAGCATAACAGGTACCCGGGCCAACTGTCGAGCAGATTCGCGGCGGCGAAATGACTCAGTAAGGGTTTGGAACACTGAGAGTGCAGAGGGCCAGAGAGAGACTTACCTCCTCCCAACTCAAAAAAAATAGCCGACCTCGGCTCTCCCCCATCTCTGTGAGCGGCGCAGCCGTCCTCTTCCCTCTCTGTGTCCCTTCGCCCCCCCCGCTATCGCAACCCTCAATCAAACTGTGCATCCAACCACTGACACAATGAATGGTAAAGAAGCAAGTGCGCCTCCTGCGTCCGGTGCGACGTCCCCGCCGGCACGAGCAACTCGTGCTTACACACTCCCCTCAGCTTCCCCCCGTCCCGCCCCAAAAACGCAACGGTTGTCATCCCCAACCCGTGTGCTGCCTCCACCGCCAGCAGGATGTTCTCCGAGTTTCCAGACGTCGTGAATACCGCCAGCACATCGCCCCGCCGCCCCAACGCCTCGACCTGACGCGAAAACACCCGGGCGTACCCAAGGTCGTTCCCCGCGCACGTCAGCACCGTCGGGTCATGCAGCGCAATGGCAGCCAGTGCCCGCCGGTCCTTCTGGAAACGCACCACCAGCTCCTCGGCGAAGTGCATTGCGTCGGCTGCCGACCCGCCATTGCCACACGTCAACAGCTTTCCGCCAGACGCCCACGAGTCCACCAGCGCTTTACCCACCGCCTCAAGTTGCGGGGCAAGCGCCGCAACCGCAGGAAGGAGCTCGGAAAGCTCCGCGACGGCTGCGGCGAGGGGGAAGGACGAGGGAAGAGGCTGCATGTACCGAGAGTGTAGGGGATGTCGGGTGTGCGATGTCGGATGTCAGAGGTGCTACACCGCAGCCACGGCAACCCTCAAAGTCTCCGCCGGTTTGGCTACGGGGTCCTTCTTCCCGTACGTCCGCGCCCGGGGAGTCACCAGCGACGTGTCAATCGCCTCATAGCTCACCGTTGCCGACTCCGTCGCCGCATCAAAGCTCACGACCGAGGTCTTGAGATATTCCGCGTCGTTGCGGTCGGGGAACGCCGGCTTGTAGTGGGCGCCGCGCGACTCGTTCCGCTGGAGGGCCGCCCTCAGTGTGGCTTCGGCGAGATAGATCATGTCCCTCACTGCCCGCGTGAACGACAGGTTCTGATTCGTCCACATGCCGGTGTCGGAAAGCTTGATCTTGCGGTACCTGGCCTTCCAATCCTGGGCTTGGACCAAGGTGGCTTCCAATTTGTCGTTGTGCCGGACCACCGTGCAGTTTTCCGTCATCTGCCGGCCCATCTCGGTCCACAACTCGTAGGGGTTCTCGTTCCCCGACGAGTTGATCAGGGCGTCCATCTTCGCGGTTTCATTCGACACCACCGCGTCATACACACTCTGCGGCACGTCCGCAGCCGCCGTCGGCGCCGCATCCGTCGCGTAGTTCCTGATGCACGTCCCGCCAAACAGCCCATCAAAGATGCACGAGAGCAGCGAATTCGCCCCCAGCCGGTTGGCCCCGTGGTACGCGAACGACGCCTCGCCCATCGTGTACAATCCCGGCACGTTGGTCGACATGTTCTTCGGATCGCCGATCTTCAGCCCGCCGGACTTCGGATCCTTCGCGAACGTCGCCCACAACCCGCCCATCGAGTAATGCACCGCCGGGAAAATCTTCATCGGCTCGTTCAGCGGATCCGTGCCCACGAACTTCTCGTAGATCTCCAAAATCCCCTCGAGCTTGCCGAGGACCTTGTCCCTGCCGATCTGCCGCGTGATGTCGCCGAGGTCGAGGTAAACCATGTTACCCCCACCCACGCCGAGCTTTAGCTCGGTGCACACCTGGAAGATCTCGCGTGTGGCGATGTCTCTGGGAACGAGGTTGCCGTACTTCGGGTACCGCTCCTCAAGGAAATACATCCGCTCGTGCTCGGGGATGTCGTTCGGGGGACGCGTGTCGCCCGACTTCCGAGGCACCCACACCCGCCCGCCCTCACCGCGGGCGGATTCAGAGATCAACCGGCACTTGTCCTCTCCCGGGATCGCCGTCGGGTGCACTTGGATAAACTCGGGATTCGCGTACTTCGCCCCCGCCTGCCAACACCTCGACGCCGCCCCGCCCGTGCAAATTACCGACATCGTGCTCTTGCCGAACATTAGCCCGTTGCCCCCCGTCGCCATCACCACCGCGTCGCCCCGGAACGCCTGGATCTTCATCGTGCGCATGTCCTGCGCGACGATGCCCACGCAGTGCCCCTCGTGGATCACCGGCCAGAGGAACTCCCAGAACTCGTGCTTCTTGATCTTGCCTTCCGACTCCCACCGCCGCGTTTGCTCGTCGAGCGCGTAGAGAAGTTGCTGACCCGTCGTCGCGCCTGCGTAGAACGTGCGCTTAAACAGCGAGCCGCCGAAGAGGCGCAGCGCCCGCTGGCCCTCCGGGGTGCGGTTGAACGGAACGCCCATCCGGTCGAGCAGGTCGATGATCCGGGGTGCCCAGTTGGCCATCTCCAGCACCGGCGGCTGATCGGCGAGGAAGTCGCCGCCGAGGACCGTTTCGTCGAAGTGCATCCATTCGGAGTACCCCTGCTGGCGGGCGATCTCGTTGCACGCGTTAATGCCCCCCTGGGCACACACCGAGTGCGAGCGCTTGACCGGGACCATCGAGAAAAGCTCGACCGGCGTGCCCTCCTCCGCCAGCTTGATGGCGCAGGACAATCCGGCTAGGCCGCCGCCGACGACAATGACGCGTTTTTTGGTGTTGGTTGCCATGGGGGTGGGGTTTCGGGTTGCTAGCTAAGTGTTGTTCAAAACGAGGGAACGCTTCTGGTGAACGAACTTCATGTGATGCTCAAAGTGCCAGTTGGCTTTGGCGAGGATCTCCAACAACGACATCGACCCAATCTCCGAATGAATTCCGGTCCTCGCAAATGCCGTCGGTGGCAGCTCCCGCAGGATCCGGGCAATCTGGCGGCGGTTCAGGTCCAGCAGATCGAGGGACTCCTCCGTCGGCCTGGAGTCTATTGCGAGGTTTTGCATCCACAAGTTCTCGTCAAAGGACATCAATGGCGGGTTGCTCTCGGCCACCACACGTTTGATCCGATCGCCAAATACCTGTTCGCAATCAGTGAGGTGAACCGCAATCTGATGGAGTGACCACGTCCCGGGGATCGGGTGGGCCCGGAGTTGGACGCGCGACAGTCCCGCAACGGCTGCCCGGAGAGTGGCGACGGCGCTTTCGTAATGATCAATTTCTTGGTTCATCGCAAACATGCTAGTTTGACGCGTTCGGCGACACCATCTCAGGAATGCCTTGTTGGATTTTTAGAGTCTTGCCCCAGTCGGGCTTGGACGCGAGGGTACTGGTTAGGGCGGCAAAACCGCAGAGAGTTGTGAAAATAAAGACCCCCACGCAGGCGTAGCCGAATCGTTGCTGGGCCTGCTTGGATACCGTCACCCCCCAAGAAATAGCCGCGGTCCAAAAACCATTGGCGAGGTGAAACGTCGCCGCGAGAATTCCGATCGGGTAGATCACCCAGCCGACCCACCACGCCGCGTGCATGTGGTTGACGGTGCTCTGTGTCGCGTGATCGAAGGGAATGAACGTTAGCTTGGCGTCGAAATCGCCCGGTAAAGATACCAGACCCTTGAATGTGAGCACATGGAACAGCGCGAAGAACATGATAATTATCGCAGACCACCGCTGGGCGACGTACAACCAATTCTTGCCATACCCATAGTTCAGCGGGTTGGATTTACCCTGAAACGAGATGTACAGCCCGTAAAGGGTGTGGAAGGCCAGAGGAAGGATGATCATCGCCAGTTCGATGGGGATGAGGAACGGCAGGGAGTGGATCTTATCGACCTGCTGCTGGAAAACAGTGGGGGATCCGTCATGTCGGACGCGCTCGACGAGCGTGGCGTTGATGATGAGGTGGACCATGATGTATCCGCCGAAGAGCACGCCGGTGAGGGAGTGGAGTCGACGGAGAACGAAATGGGCCTTGCCGCTGAGCAGGGGACTGGAAACGTCGTTTGTGACCACTGTTGACACGTGTTTTTCCTCCGAAGGGTTTGGGTTCGGAGTATAAGGATTGACGAGGAGTTCGGCCATGAGAGGGTATGGGGGGACCGCCGGGGTGGGGGGCGTTCAGGGTTTTCAAAACGTGCGGCGGTTCAGGGCTGGAGGTGCAGGAAAAGGTTATCCGGCGTGAGGTCGGCGGGGGCAATGGCGATGTCTGCGGCAAATGGTCCCACCCGGGTTCGGCGAAGTTGGGTCAGGTAGCCAGCCGATCCGAGGGCGACCCCGAGGTCCCGGGCGAGGGCACGCACGTAAAAACCGCGACCGACACACACGCAAATCGTCAGGTGCGGGTGGGCGTAGTCAAGGAGGGAGATTCCGTAGATCCGGACGGGGCGGGGGGCGAGTTCGACCGGCTTGCCCGATCGGGCGAGTTCGTACGCCGGCCTTCCGCCGATCTTGAGGGCGGAGTACGCGGGGGGGAGCTGGAGGATTTCGACGCCCGTTGAGGTGTCGGGATTGACGGAGCTCAGCGGGGGCAGGGGCACGTAGCGGGCCAGAGCCGCGACGACATCGGCGAGGCTGGGCACGGGACCGTCGACCTTGATTTCAGGTCTTTCAGGATCAAGTGATTCGGTGGTGGCGTTGAGCTTGACGGTGGCGACGTAGGTCTTTGGGGAACCCATGAGGGATTCGCAGCGTTTGGTGGACTTGCCGATGAGTGCCAGGAGGATTCCGGTGGCGAAGGGGTCGAGGGTGCCGGCGTGTCCGAGCTTGGTGCCACGGGGGAACAAACGTTTGATACCGTTGAGTATGTATGCGGACGACTTCCCGGCTGGCTTGTCGAGGACGAGGATGCCGTTGGGAGGCGCGGGGGGCGTCGGGGACGGGGGGAGCGGAGGCGGCACGGACGCGGGGTTGGGGTCGGGGGCGTTCATTTGTGCAAGGGGAGGAGATGTATGGCGAACAACGAATATAGGAGCAGGGGCTGACAGGGGCGGGAGAAGGCCGGTACACTCGGCCTCTCGGTACGGTTTCTCTCTCGGTCGGGCTGTGCGTTCGAAGGATTCGGGCGCGGGGTCCGAGAACTTTTCAACTCGGAACCACGCCACTCCCGTCGAGTGCGGCGGGGCGAATCTTTGCAATAGGGGACAGAAC
>JBBRUM010000180.1:0-7302 GCA_038247815.1 Tepidisphaerales bacterium
GGGCTTGGACGAACTCGCCCAAGTCGTCGCCTCCTCAGGCTTGGGCGCAGCCCGCCTCAAACGCGGCACGTCGTCCACACTCCCCTCCGACGCCGAGGTCGCGTCTGCCAAATCAAGTCGCAAACTTTGGATGCTCATCGCCTCCATCGCCGCCGGAATGGTCGCCGGAGGCATCTACTTCTTCTCCTTCCCCACGCCAGCGTCAACCCCCTCGCCCAACGCCGCTGCCCAGCCCGACCAGCGCGGCGGCCCGGTCATGCTCGCCTCCCTCGACCTCACCCGACACAACTCCGTCGTCTTCCTCATCGACCGCGGCGCGTCGAGCTCCGAAGTCCTCTCCCCCCTCAAGCAAATCGTCACCCGTACGCTCTACCGCATGGGCAAGGACCGCCGCTTCGCCGTCGCATTCTGGAACAACGGAACCTCGGACGTTTCCTACCCCGACAAGGCCATGTCCCACGCGGTCCCCGAATCCGTCTCCTCCGCCCGCCGCGCGATGGACGATGTCATCGCCTTCGGACAGTCCGCCGTCACTTCCCAAATCGCAACCGCTCTCGCCGAGAAACCCGACGCCATCGTCCTGATCACCGCCAAAGGCTTCGACCTCGACGACGCATGGGCCCTGTCCATCGAATCCGTCCTCAAAGGACATCCCCCCGTCGCCATCCACACGCTGTCAATCGGCTCGGTTGGCCCGAGCACGGGGCTTAGGCGCCTCGCCGAAAAATCCGGTGGAACCTACCTCGAACTCACCGCCGAAGACGTCCGCCAACTGGCCGGGCGGTAGGCCGCACATCTCCCTTGCGTCGCCTCCTTTTAGGGCTTGATCCTCACGGCCAGCATCACCACATTGTTCGGCGACTCCGGCTTCTCAACATACAGGTAATAGTCCCGCCCCGAACCTTCCGCCACATACCCCTCCGCCTGCACGCCGTTGAGTAGTTCGCCCCACGTATTGCCAATCCCCGCCGTCGGGCCTGTGTATATCACCGTCGCACACAAATATTCTGGTTCCTCCGTCAGCAAATACCCCTCCGGCGCTGTCACCCCGGGTTTTACCGCCAAACCAATCTTCAGGGTGAACTGCTCGCCCTCACCCACGCCCTCGTAGGTATAAATGTACTGCCCCGCCGGAACCTTCCCCGCCGCGGTGTCGGCATTGAACGCCTTCATCATCTCCTCCACCGCCTGCCCCATCGTCGGAAACGACGTCTTCATCGACCTGTGCAAGTACCTCATCGCCTCAAGCTTCCGCACCTTCATCTCGCCCACGTGGGGCACGGTCTCGGGCTCGGGAATCGGCTGAACACCCACCGCGCCGACCAGAGAAATCATCACCACCGCAGCCGCCAACGCACGTTTGAGCATCGATACTCCCTTGTTGAACCGCAAATAAGACCGCGCGCGCCACCTCAACGCAAGCGTCAACGGCCAAAACGCCCGGCGCAACCGCCGGGCGCTCAATCTCCACCTCTCGACCCGCTACTACTGAATCCCGATCTGAATCACCGACACGTTGTTCGGACTCTCCTCCCCCTCCCAGTACAGCACGTGCTCACGCGACGACCCCTCGGGAAACTTCCCGTCCTGAAACAACCGCTCGTACGCCATCCCATACGCCTTCCCGAGGTGCGACACCGGCCCGGAAAACACCAGCGTATAGGCCCTGTACGCCGGCAACTCAGCCGACTCGAACCCAGCCGGCGCAGCCGTTCCCGCCGCCACCGGAACCGCCAACTTCACCGTAAACTCCGTGTCGGGCTCGCCCGTGTTCCCCTCATAAATGATCACCGGCCCGGACAACGGTCGCACCGCCGCCATCACCTCCGGCGTGAGCTTCGCCATCAAACTCCCAACGTCCTTCGCAATCCGCCCGCCCGCCAACTTCGACTTCGTCGAAACCCAAACCACGTGCATCGCAGGATGCTCCTGCACTCGCGGCTCGGTCATCACAAACGCCAGCTCCCCCTTCGCCAGTCCAGCCGGTTTGGCTGCCTTTTCCGGCCCGACATGACCCATAAACAACGCAACCGCAGCAACAATCGACACAACCGCTGACGACGTGACAGATGAAAACATGACAACTCCTTAAAAGTTCCAATTCGCCCTTCGGCACATACCAGAGAGCTTTACAAAATAGAGTACACGAATAAAGAGAGAAGTCAAGCGGAACATCGCTCCGCCTGACTTCCGGCTTTTCGTTGCTCTCACCCCCCGCCGATCCCCTTACGCCGCCGCCTTAAGCGCAAATACCTTCACGCAGTTGCGACCCGCGTTCTTCGCGTTGTAAAGTGCCATGTCCGCAGCCTTCAGCAACGTCCCAGCCGTCGTCAGCGGCGAACCCGGCTCGAACACCGCCACACCCAGAGACGCGGACACCTCCAACGTCTTTCCCTCGTCGTCGACTACCACCGGCTTGGCCGAAACCGCTCTGCGTACCGCCTCGGCTGTCGCAGCCGCCGTCGCGCGCGTCGTCGACGGCAGAATCAGCGCCATCTCCTCGCCGCCATACCTGCACGCCACGTCCTGCCGACGGGCGACGGCTTTGAGCAGCCGCGCCACGTACTTGATCACCGCGTCGCCGGCGGGGTGCCCGTGCGTGTCGTTGACCTTCTTAAAATGGTCCAAGTCCAGCAGCACCAAGGCCATCGGCGTGTTGAGCGCTACGCACTGCGTGAGCTGTTCGGCGAGGAACGCGTCGAACCGCTGGCGATTGCCCAAGCCGGTCAGCGCGTCGGTGGTGGCGGCTTCCTTGAGTTTCACGTTTTGTTCGGCCAGCGAGGTCGCCTGTTGCTGCGACTGCAGCGTCAGCTCAACAAGGGCTTCGTTGGCGCGCTTCAGAATCTGGTCGAACTGGGCGTTGGCACCGAGGTTGATCTCGAACAACGGCGCGATGTCGCGAGTTTTGGCGCCGATGTCGGCCAGGAGCTGGTCGGTGTCGGCTTCGGCCATGTCGAACTTTTCGGCGCACTTGGCGCGAACGGCTTCGATGGCGGGTTTGGCGTTGTCGTCGACGAAGACGTCGGCGCACCGCCCGGCGAGGGCGACGAGTTCGGTCATCTTCAGCAACGCAGCGTCGGTCACTGTTTCTGTCGAGTGGTGCGATCCCACCGGAACGCTCAGCAGCGGCGGCAGTTTCCACTTCTCAGTCATGAGCCTGCCCACATCGGCGTGGGTCATGGAAAGCTCGGCAAGTTCCAGCGCGGTCAGGTCGTCGTGACCGGCGGCTTTGAGGCACAGCGTCGAATATTCCTCGCCCAGAACTTGGTCGAGCACGAGCTGTCCGATGTCCGCGAGCAGCGTGGCCAGGAACGCCTCCTCGGCTTGGGCGACCCCCGCCTTTACCGACAGCACCTTCGCCGCCGTCGCCGCGTACACCGACCGCCGCCAATACCGCATCCGGTCGAAACCCGACTTCTTACCGTCGGGACCCGCCAGGTTCGACACCAGCGAAAACCCCAGCACCAGCGTCTTGACCGACTGCAACCCAAGGATCACCAGCGCGTGCGACACCGTCGACACGTTCTGTGGTCGGGCATAAAAACTCGAATTAACCGTCTTGAGGATCTTCGACGACAACGCCGGGTCACTCGAAATCACCCGCGCAATCTCCGCAATGTCCGCGTCGTTCGACTGTGCCAACTCCAACACCTTCACCGCGATCGCGGGCAGCGACGGCAGCGTCGGACAAGTCTTGATGCGTTCAACCAGCTTCTCGTTCATATCCGTGGTCCCACTCCGTTGACTCAGATTCCACCGGCCGATTTACTTACTTCGTTAACAGAGGTATCGGGACTCGGACGCCCAGACTTGTGCAACGCCAGCAGTGAAAACTATCCGTTGGCCCCATTACGATCGACCAGTCGACGCCGGAAGTTTTGACATTCCGGGGCGGCGCAGAAAAACACCGCCCGCACTACTGTGTCGACGCTGAAATTCGCTTCCTAAAAATACGCCACCCCGAGTTAACGCCCCGGGCCACCTTACTTCGCGAGCAACTCGTCGATGAGTTTCGCGAGCGCGTCCTTCTCAGCAGGGTTGAATCCGATAATCACCCGCCGCACGACGCCCTCTTTGTCGATTACCACCGTCTGCGGAATCCCCGACACTTTGTACAAGCCCCCGACCTTGCTGTCGGGATCGAAAAGCACCGCAAGTCCCAGTGAAGTCTTGGCTTTAAAGTCCGCCACAACGTCCTTCGTTTCGCCGAGGTTCACCGCAAGAATCTTCAGCGGCTTGTCCGCCCGTTCCGACGCCAGCTTGTCGAGCATCGGCAGCCCCTCGCGACAGGGCGGGCACCAAGTGGCCCAGAAGTCGAGCACGACGACCGAGCCGCGCAGATCCGACAGTTTCACGTCAACGCCGGCTTCGTTGGGGAGAGAGAAGTCCGGGGCCGGTTGGTTTTCGAGCGCCGCCGCGTCGCCTTCCGGCGCGCCTTGCGGTGCGGCCTCGGGGGCGACCTGCGCCGCCGCGTCGGTTGCGCCCTCGGGCGGAGCCCACGCGAAGTCCGTACCCGCCTGGTCGCCCAGGACGGTATCTTTATAGTCGATAACCAGTTCCGCCTTTTTCACGTCCGGCGCGCCGCGGGCTTCGAACACCTTCTTGAGGTCAATGGTCATCCGGCGGATCAGGTTCGTCCCCGCGTCGGTCACGACCGCCACACTCGTTCCGTCCGACGACTCAATAAGCAGCGTCGGGTTGGGCGTGCCCCCGATGTCCGTATCCGCCGCCCGCGTCACCGAGGTAGCGCCGCGCACGAGCTCGGCCACCGGGTCCTGCGTCAGGGCCAGCAGCAGGAGCGGGTTCTGCGTGCGAAGAATCTGCGGCAACGGCACGGGCAGTTTCGACGACGCCGCCTTCTCCGACGGCGCGTCCGACTGGACGTACTGCTTGTCGTCGGATTTGAACGCATACACCTTCTCCCCCGTGTTCCCGAGCAGAATCTGCCCCTTCACCTCATGACGGAACTTCATTGGCGAAGCATAAATCGCCGTGAAATCCGTCGCCTCGTTCTGCACCTGGCCGCCGAGGTCGAGGTTCGCCGCGAACGAACCCGTGGTGCTAAATCCCTTAAGCGCGGTGTACGCAGCCGAAAGCTTGTCCAACTGCAACTGCGCTTCGGGCGAAATGGTCGCCTGCGCCGGCGCCGCCGGGACGAGGGGAACTGCGGGGGCCTCAGGCACCGCGGGCGCCGCAGGTGCAGTCGGGACCGCGGGTGCCGGCGTCGCCGGTTGCTCTTGGCGGGCAAACGCGGGCGACGAAATAACGCTGGCAGTGGCCAGGACGAGGGCGAACATTCGACGTGTCATGGGTCTCCGTTGAAGTGGGAACCTGAAATACTAGGTCCATTCACCGCTCTCGATACAATCCCCAGGCGCATCACAACCCCACCTCTTCTTCCCGACCACGATCCGGGCAATATTTCGACTAAAACTCTCACTGACCGCCGACCGACTTCGACAACGGAAACTCCGCTCGGATCGTTTCGGTGAGGCCAGCGCCGCGGGCGGTCCAGAGGTCGGCGAAGTCGCGCAGATGTTTCCCGGCGCGACCGGCTGTGTCGCGGGCGAGGGACAGCACGGTGCCGGCGAGGTCGGCGTCGCGGTGCAGCAGGGCCGTTTCCGACAGGTGCAGGATCGCCGTTTCCGCGAGCACCACATGGTCGTGCCACAACCCCAGCGCGTCCTGCATCTTCTTGAAGTCCTTGAAGACGTCGCTCGGAAGGGGCGCGCCGTCGGCGGCTGCGAGCTCCAGCGAGTACCGCAGGTGCTTTCCCGCGATGCGCAGCTCGTGCGGATCGATCCCGGACAGGCCTTCGCGCTCCGCGAGTTGGTGCGAGAGAAGGTCGGACAACACTGAAAATTCGTCGAAACCGGCGTGCACCCCCCCGGCGATAAGAGGGCGATACTCGTCGGCCAACCCGTGCGCCACCAGCGCCTCCCGCGCGTCGAGATACACCGCCAGTCTTCCCAGCGCCCGGTTCACCCCGCCCTCCTCGAGCGCCTCGACACGCAGCTCCTCACGCTTCGCCGCCAGCGCCCTGCCGAGGTGGTCCGTCGCCGGCAACAGCTCGGGGCTTTGCTCCCCCAGCCCGCGCAAATGCTCGATCAGCACGTCAAGGTCGCGGTGCGGCCCGAGTCTGCGCCGCAGCTTTTTAAGCAGCTTCCCCAACGCCCGCAAATCACCCTTGGACACCAACGGCGCCAACAACCCCAGCGCAGCCGACAACCTCCGCGTCGACACCCGCGCCTGGTGAACCCCGACCGCGTCAAACTCCTGCAACGCAGCCGGAATGTGCGACCGCAATTGCTCCACCAACGTATCGAGATACATCACCAGCGGGGGCACGGGCGGCGCCTGAGTGGAATGCGATACCCCGGTCGCTTGGCCCGTATCGGCCGATACCCCGTCCGACCCTTCCACCGAGCCTTGCTCTTCCGATTGGCACATATCACCCTCATCTTACCCCGCGAAATCATGTCCCGACCGCCCAAAACGCCCCGACCGGCGTTTTGGGCTAGAATTGATCAGTGGCACCGGGGCAATTCCGCCCGCGGGACCCGCAATCGGAGGAGCCTCGTTGTCGGATCTGAAACGGACGGAGTTGTCGGTTAAGCAGGAACGCGCCGTGCTGGTGGGCGTCATTCTTCCGGAATCCACAGCCGACCCGCGCGACCCACTGGGCGAGCTGGCAAGCCTCGCAAAGACCGCCGGCGCCCGCGTCGTCGGAACGCTGATGCAAAACCGGCACTCGCCGGACCCCGGCTTATACATCGGCAGCGGTAAAGCCAAGGAAGTCGCCGGACTCTGCAAACGCCTCGAAGCCAACGTCGTCCTCTTCGACAATGACCTCTCCCCCGCCCAAATCGGCGGACTCGAAAAAGTCATCAACACCGAAGCCGGCAGCACCCCCAACTCACCCGGCATCAAGGTCCTCGACCGCTCCGAATTAATCCTCGACATCTTCGCCACCCGCGCCCGCACACATGAAGCCAAGCTCCAAGTCGAGCTCGCCCAAATGCAGTACACCTACCCCCGCCTCTCCCGCATGTGGGGCCACCTCGACAGCCTCACCGGCGGCGGAATCGGAACCCGTGGCCCTGGCGAAACACAGCTTGAGACCGACCGCCGACTCGTCCGAAAACGCATCGGCGACCTCCGCGACGAAATCAACCGCATCGCCGAACGCAAAACCCGCCTCGTCGCCGAACGCACCCGCCAACACTTCACCGTCTGCGTCGTCGGATACACCAACGCCGGAAAATCAACCCTCTTCAACACACTCACCGCCGCCGGCACCTA